>JAUSKG010000014.1 GCA_030647005.1 bacterium | reverse complement strand
TCCGCCCGCAGTATCCGGCGTACGGACCCTCGTGCGTGCACCCAATACGCTGCTCGTAGTACGCTTGATGTTGCCGCGCTGTCACCTCACGAATGCACACATCGCTGAGCGTCGCTGCCTCGACGGTACACGTCGGTTCCTCCGTCGCTTCCGGCACGCACGCTTCCGGCGTCTCCGTTCCGATGGTGAACTCCGGGCCGTGCGCAGGGAGGCCCGCGATGGTCACCGGCACGCCGTCCTGCTCCACGCTGTAGGTGTTGAACGTGATGTGGTAGCGACCGGAAGGCGCGTCGCCATGCACGCGGGCGTACACGCTGAGGTAATCTTCGGCGTTCGCGGGCAGCTCGTGGCTCCACTCGGCGGGCGTGGAGAGCTTCGTCGCGATCGTTCCCGACGCATCGAGATCGTCGGATACGAGCTCGAAGCCGCCATCGTGCACCCAGTAGATTCGGAAGCTCGAGCAGTCGAAGACCTCGCACGCTGCCACGGTGTCCCAGTTGCCGTAGTCGTAGCCCTCGGATACGCCGTAGCGTGCGACGTAGAACGTGAGTGCTTTCACCGTCGCATTGCGATCGCCACCGAGGAGCCGAACGTCCAGGAACCGGAATTGATCGCTCGGCCTCGTTGATGGATCCACGTCCAACGGGGAATCGAACATGGAGAACGTCGGCGGTCGCGTCTCCACCGCCTCCGGCGCGCAGATGGGCTGCTCCGGACACTCGGCGGGAACTTCCACGACCTCGGGTACCTCGATGATCTCCGGCTCGCACGTGACGGTGACGTTCGGGCACTCGGCGGGCGTGGGAACTTCCACGACCTCCGGCACCTCGACGATGACGACCTTCGACTCGCACGCGAGCGCGGGGTCGTCCGTCACGAGATCCACAAACACGTCTTTGGGAAGGCAGACCTCGTCGCTGCGCGTCGCGCTCGACGTATCATCCGTCTGCTCCGGCGCTTCCTTGTCGCCCGCTTCGGGGCTCATCCGCTCCGGCGTACCACAAGAAACCGCCAGCACAACCAACACCAGCATCATCGTACGCATGTGCGTACTCCTTTCTTTTTCTCTCGTTGTGGTGAACACGTTTGTATCCACGGTTGTGAATGGGATTGCTCCCCCGAGCGGCACGACTTTAGATCATGGCGTTTGGGGGAGCGTGCTCCCGGGACTCCGACGGAAGCCGGAGGTGGGAGCACGAGGTGAGGAGCGATACGAAATCGCTCGAAAATGGCATGGCCTACACGCAGAGGACTGCAGGTGGTAGGCAAGGAACTGCACGCCATCGGCGGGAGAACGATGCGCGGACACGGCTAGTCGAGGTCGCCCTCCGCGAGTGACAGGGTGGTGCCGGCCGTAATCGCGAAACAGAGCAGGGCAACGGCGACGTCTCCGTAGTCGAGATGCTCGCAGCCGCACCGGGTTGCGCGGAGTAAAAAGTACAACGAGCCGAGGAGTGCCGTCATCGCTGCCGTGAACTTGGTCACGAGCATCGCGATGCGCACGGCGCGGGGTATGCGCAGCACACTGCCGAGCAGGGTGCGTCTCGGGTACCGCACGCACAGCCACGCATAGACACCCACCGAGCAAGACACCGCCATGCCGATGAGGTACTGCGTGTTGTCTCCCTTCAGGAGGCCTGCCACGCTGCACCCCAAGAATACGACTCCTGCCACGATGAGCACGATCAACCAACTCTTTCGCATGTCCTGTCCTTTCATTGCTCCGCATGAAGCAGAGGCGTAGAGCACGAGGGGTTGTCCCTCTGCTCAAATTCTTCTTTTACTTGCAAGGTACTCGCACTGCGCTTTCCCACCACGCGGCCCGACGGTGCGTCAGGGCTCGTGGTGGGTCCCCAACCGCGCGGGCGCGGTTGGGGACTGTGGTCTACTCGCTGGCGAGCATGTTCGCGGTGACGACCACGAAGATCGCTACGGACAGCACGGCGAGAGCCGTATCTCCGTATGCGAAGGGGATGTAGTCGTAGCGGCTCGCTGCAACCGCGAAGTAGAAGGCGGAGGCGAATGTTGCAATGAGTGTCGCCATGCCCGTGACGACCCTCGCGATGTACACGCCGCGCGTCCGACGGAGCACGTGCAGGTAGGCATGGACGGCCACCAACCCTGAGACCACCATGCCCACGAAGTATGGCGCGTCATTTCCTCTGGGAAGGGTCTTCCCCCAACACCCCATGAACACAACTACCGCGATGAGGGTGATTGCAACGGTGAGCAGTTCCTTCAGCATGGTTCTCTCCCTCCCGTGCGCTGCACGGGCTAGCAACGATGTGGAGCGAATGGGGTCATCCCAACGCTCAGGTGAATGTACTGCGGGTAGAGCACTCACACTTCGCTCTCCCACCAAAGGCGCGTTCTCATCCCCATGGAATCCTGGATGAACGCATCTTTGGTGGGACCCCGAACGCTGCTTGTGCAGGCGCTCGGGGGCTCTTGGGATTTTGCACTCGCGGTTCCCCAACCGCTTATGGCATCCGCGCCTGGTCGCTACAACAGGCGCTTCTTCGGTTCATTCTCCATGCACCGTACCTCGTCATTCATTTCATGCGGTTCCGCCGCACGCGGATGGGATGGGGCACACGCCCGATCCCTCGACTTCCGCTACGCCGTGTGCGTCACGGAGTAGTGCACCTTCTCGCCGCCAGACCTGCGGCTGACACGCTTCTCCTCGCGCGCTGCCTTGGTCCTCTTGACCAGGGCCAGGAAGCTGACCTCGCGCTCCGCCTGCTCGTGCAAGAGCTCGGCCATGTCGTCCTGCATCTCGTGGAGCCCTCGGACGCAGACATCGTCGTCGGCATCGTCCTCTACGAAGGGCGCCTCTTCGGGCGAGCAGCTGACGTCTTCCGCCACACGCATCAGCGCGACGCCGAAGCGCAGCTGCCCGCCGATGTTGAAGCGCTGGTGCTCCTGACCGCCCTTAAGCACCCCCCGGATGCTGTGGGTTTTCATGGTGCTGGTCGGCACCTTCCTCAGCTTCGGATTCGCCGCCGCCACGCCGGTGAGGTCCCGTCCGTCGAGGGACATCGCCTCGTGCAGCTCGTCCAGCCCGATGCCCATGCAACACTGGGCGAGCTGCTGTCCGGGGGTGAGATACACTCCCGCCATGAGCTCGCTGCGCCGCTGGGATTCGCTGAGCCCCCTCAGGCCGGTCATGGAAGCAACGTTCGTCTTGGTCGGTTTCGTGTGCAGACGCATCACGTGTCACTTTCTCCCCTTCACCCCGGGGCGGGTTATCGTTCTTGGAAAACAGCGTGGTACAACGTGGTACAGCTGGTGGCACCGGCGGGAATCGAACCCACCCTTACCTCAGCGACCCTTGCGGGCAGGACAACCCGTCCTCTTGCTGCTGAGCAGTGCCGTCTCCGGAATCGCACCGCGATCCCGCATGGACGTTGGAGGTACTCCGATTGCTCGGCGTAGCGCGGTCCTCCACCGTCCATGCGAGATGCCGATGACGTGATCGGCTCACCCTCCCTGTCGTCATTGCGAGGAGTCCTCGACGTGGCAATCTCACACGATACACGGGATTGTCGCTGGTGAGATTGCTTCGCGGACTCGCAATGACGAACGATTGATCCTCCCACCCGAACCGCCGACCATTCAGCATCTCAGGTGGGGTTCCGACGACGTAGTGGCCGTCGGAACCGGTTGAACGTCCTACTCGATCACCTCCTTCTCGATGACCTCGTACTTCGGGAACGCTTGGGGGGGGTCGACACCATCGCCGAACCGCCCTTCTTCCATAACTCGCAGCCGTTCGGCCTCCTCCTCCGCATCGCGCAGCCGTTTGGCCTCCTCATCCGCCTTTTCTCGACTCATGTAGACATCAAGAACCTCGAAGGAGTCGTTGAAGCTCTGCATGGTTTCCACAAGAACAAAAACCTTCATCGGTTGTCCTTTCCCCCTTCACCCCGGGGCGGGTTTGTATGGGAATTTGCTTTCTTCGACGTAAGGGTTTGGGAAACGGTCACTGTAGTAACCTTGGTACGCGACGTTGCGAGTTTGGACCTCGCACGATAGCGTACTGGACACTTTCTCGGGCGGGTCTGCGGGAGTGTACCCGCAAACGGCCTCCAGCGACTTGCACGGTAGCAACCGTTTCCCATCCGAGGACCGCTCAGAGCGGTGCTCAGATGGAATTCCGACATCGCATCAACGGTCGGGGTTGTGTCGGATCCATCGCCACCTCATGAGCGCAGCTCTGGTCACAAGTACCAGCGCCGCGCTCATGAGGTGGTGAACATGCTCAAGCACGAAACTCCCTCCTCAGGACACGAGGAGGGAGTTTCGGATTGTTGGTGAGGCAATGATGTTCGGTGAACGCCCCGGACCGTGGAGCGCCTATTCCTTGGCGCATCATACACCGGTCCGGGGTGGAGCGAGCGATCGCTCGTTCCGTCGAATCGCTCACCGAACACCACCGGGGCTATGACTTTGACCCAAGTCACCAGGGCTCTCTCCTCTTGGCTCGCGCAGGAGGCGCAGGAGCCAGTAGGGTTTGCTGCTTGTCAGGCGATTGACACTATCGAACGACACCACGATCCTCGCCGACAATCAGCGGGTTTGTATTGTGAAGTTTCTATCCGCGCTGACGAAACTTCTCCTGAACTCGAGCCACTGAAGCGGCTCTTATCTTCAACATTTCTAGTATACCATGCCGTGTCAGACGTGTCAAGACCTATTTTATTGGCTTGGCTCAATATAGCTATTATTCATGTCTATATATACTAACATTATAGATTGACAAGTAATCCAACCCGTGCTATGATGGAAATGTCCTGATAACGCAGGGGACGCACAATGTCAGTCGTGCTGCGTAGGTGGATCCGGGTTTCCGGCCACCGAAAAAACCTCGAACCCGGGGGATCCCCGGTCATTTGTTGGAGGCATTCATGAAGCCAGGTCAGTTGTTGTTTGCGCGTGTCGCTGGTTCGGTTGCTACCATCGCTCCGCGAAACGAGCCGGAGCTCACATTCCTTGGATCGTCATGCCGTGCGAGCACTCTCCCTGGAGCGAAGGTGAGCAGCGTCTCGTTCACGCTTCACGAGGAGCAGCAATACGGGGTCGCCGCCGTGATCGTTGATCTCACCAGCGGATCGGGAAAGAACGCCTCAAAGGAGGCCTACCCGATGCTCATCAAGATCCAAGGCGCGGGACAGGGAGATCACCGCGAGCTCTCCGTGGACACCGAAAACATCTGGGTGCCCGAGGGACCGGTAATCGGCGGGATCGTACACGCGTTCTACCAAACCGCCATCGAGGTTGTTGCTCCTGACGGCGAACGATTCACCACCCTGGACCTCGAAAAGGCGCGCAGATACAGCGACGACTATCCTGAGCTGTACATGCGCTACTACGTGAGCGCGTGCCAGTACGTGCCGGATCCCAACCTGCTACTTCGATGCCTCGTCGGCGACTGCACCATCGACGACGTGCTCAGTGCCGCGCAACAGGTTGCTGCGGAGCAGACGCAACTGGAGAAGGCCCAGGAGCTCGTGGAGAAACAAGAGCGCGCGACGGAGCGTCTGCGCATCGAGAACACGGAGCTGCGCGCTCGATTCGGCGGGGTCCACGCGGCAAACGAGCACCTCAATGACGTTGTCGCCCAGAGGGACCGTGTGCTGAGTATCGCAGCGGCGCGCTTCACGACGCTCAGCATCGCCGCCCGCGCGTTGCACGGGGTCGCCAGCACGCAGTGGAGACGGAGTAGGGCACTTGAAGCGGCCCTCAAGAAGGTCGCGGAAGCACCGCAAGTATTTGTTGCCTAGCGCAGCACCAACGAGAACCGTCCGGCAGCACGCCGGACGGTTCTTCCTTGTTTGGAGTGGGGAGGGAGGGGGTAAACCCCTCCCCTACGACGGAGGAGTATGTGTGGAGCGAGGCAAAGAGGTGTGTCCGTCCTACGTAGGGGCGGGTTTTATACCCGCCCGTCCGAATGAATGCGCTACGGATGGTTCGCTTCCAACCACTTCTCGGCGTCCATGGCGGCCATACACCCGCCGGCTGCGGCGGTGACGGCTTGGCGGTAGCGGTAGTCCTCGACATCGCCGGCGAGGAAGACGCCGTCCACGGATGAGCGCGTGCGGTCGTGCACGTCTGCGTAGCCGTTCTCGCGGAGCGCGATCTTTCCCTGGAGGAAGCCGGTATTGGGAGTGTGGCCAATGGCGACGAAGAGCGCGTCTGCCGCGAGCTCCTCCGTTGCGTTGGTCTCCACGTTCCGGAGCACGACGCCGGACACGCGGTCGTCACCGCGCACATCCTCCACGACGGAATTCCACCGGACCTCGATTGCCGCGTGCGCTTTCACGCGCTCGCCCATGACCTTCGACGCGCGGAAGTCGTCGCGCCGGTGCACGGCGACCACGCGCTTCGCGCTCCTCGCGAGCGTGAGCATCTCCTCCATGGCCGCGTCGCCGCCGCCAACAACCACGATGGTCTTCCCTCGGTACATGAATCCGTCACACGCCGCGCATGTATGGACGCCCTTGGACCAGAGACGATCCTCATTTGGCAGACCCAACCGCTTCGCCGTGGCACCGGATGCCACGATGACCGCGTGTGTGCGGTACGACTGCTTGCCCGCGGTGACGGTGAACGGCCGCTGTGCGACATCAATCATGGTGACGTCCTCGTTCACAATCTCCGCGCCGTACCTCTTCGCTTGTGCGCGCCAGCGATCCATGAGCTCCGGGCCTGCGATGGGCTCGGCGAACCCCGGGTAGTTCTCCACGTCTGACGTGAGCATGAGCTGACCGCCAGGCGTTGCGCCAGCGAGTACGAGTGGATTGAGGTTAGCCCGAGCCGCGTAGATGGCCGCGGTGAGCCCTGCCGGGCCACCGCCAATGATGATGAGGGATCGTGGAGTGTCCATAGATCGCTATCGTAGCATGTGTTCGCTGCCGCTGCCTGATCTTCCGTGCGGAAAGCGCGGCCGCGCGCGCTGTTCTCATGAGAACGCCGATCCCGCTCGGGGATCGGCGTTTTACTGAATGGAGTCCTGAACCGGAGCGGGAGGGGATGAACCCCTCCCCTACGAGATTTTGGCATTGATGGGCCGCACTAGGTGGTCATGAACCACAGGATCACCCCCAAACCGACGGCCATGGCGGTGAGTGATGCGATGATGCTGACCAAATCGGGCTCCTGATGCTCACGGATCATGTGGCATTCCTCCTCAACGAGCATACGGATGCGGTGCTCGTTTGTCAAAGGTAGTTCACACAATAATCATCTTATACACAGAATCATCCACAATTTTCACGTGTTATCCACACCACCTTTTGACCACGGGTTGCATCTGAGGATGCGCCACGTTGCTTTCATTGAGCCAATCAACACCCCGTTTTGCATGATCGCGCTCTTTCCGTATGCGGAACAGCTCGGGTAATACCGACAAAAACCGTGTGGGAACATCCGCGCGAAGAGCGGCCCATGATCCGGGGAGAGCGTGCGCTGGTAGAGCTCAATCGCGACAACGAGGAGCAGTCGGGGAATACGGGTGATGCTCGCCCCGCACGTTTCACGTTCCGTTTGCTGGTTTTGCTCCATGATTGCGTGGTGGTTGCATGAGGAGTCCCGCTTTCCGCAGCGCAACACCGAGCTCTGTTGCAACGTCGGCGTAGGTCTTCCCCACGAGGTCTTTCTTCGCGTAGATGACGATGTCGTAGCCGGGTGTGACGCGATCGAGGAACTCACGCCGGAACGCCTCGCGAATGAGACGCTTGACCCGATTGCGCCGAACGGAGCGCTTATGCACCTTCAATCCCGCAACCGCGGTCATGCGGATATGATCGAGGTCATTCTTCGCGTAGCGCAGCGTGAACACAGACACGAACGCGGGCCTCCCCTTGCGGGAGACCCGTTCGACATCCTTCATCTTTCGCAACCGGTACCGTGCAGGAAGCATAGTGATCAGCTGCTCGCACCAGCGGAGGCCGGAGCGTTTTGCTAGGCACTCACCGTGAGCCGCGCTCGTCCCTTATCGCGACGGCGCTTGAGGGTGGTGCGGCCGGATTTCGTGCGCATACGGATGCGAAACCCGTGCGTTCGCGCACGTTTTCGCTTCTTTGGCTGGTAGGTTCGCTTGGGCATAGGGAATATAACGCGCACTTCAACCTCTACACTATACCGTGCCGTCCACCGTGTCAAGTAATCTTTGCACCGCCTATCCACCTCCTATCCCGACTATCCACGTCTTGTCCCGCGATCCACAATCGGAGAGAATGGAAGAGACGCAACCCTTGACCATTCGTTCTCTAAGCGCGGCGACGTTATGCTCAACTCCTCTCAGGTGTGGCAGGCGGTGCTCGGTGAGCTCGAGCTCACCATTTCTAAGCCGAACTTCACGACGTGGTTCAAGGGGTCATGCCTCGTCGCGTGCGATGGCGATCGGGCGACGGTCTGCGTGCCCAACACGTTCACGAAGTCCTGGCTGGAGCAGAAGTACCACCAGCACATCCTTCGCGCGCTCCAGAACGTCACCCAGACGCACGTGAAGCAGATCGTGTACCGCGTGGAGGTTGTGCGCCCCGACGCAGTCCCGATGCACGGCGGTGGCGAGGTTATCCGCGCGGGTGGCACAGCAACCGCCGCTGCCGGATCGCTCGCAACGGTCGCGACGCGGGAAGTTCCTCCAGTGGTCAATGAGCATGGCCTCAACCAAAAGTACACGTTTGATACGTTCGTCGTGGGGAAGGCATCAGAGCTCGCGCACGCTGCGTGCCAGGCCGTTGCCCAGGCCGTTTGTGAGGCAAAACCAAAGCCCTACAACCCACTCTTCATCTACGGAGGTGTTGGGCTTGGGAAGACCCACCTCATGCAGGCCATTGGGCACCAGGTGGTTGCGGGACTCTCGGGAGCGAAGATTCGCTACGTCACCTGTGAGCAGTTCATGCACGATTTCGTCTCAACGGTGCGCCGTGGTGAGGCAAAGGAGTTCCACGATCGCTACCGGACCGTTGATCTCCTCCTCATTGACGACATTCAGTTCATTTCCGGACGCGAGGGGACCCAGGAGGCGTTCTTTCACACCTTCAACCACCTCCACCAGCACGACAAGCAGGTTATTCTCACCTCCGATCGCCCACCGAAGGCCATCCAGGCGTTGGAGCAACGCCTGCAGTCGCGGTTCGAGTGGGGAATGATTGCGGACATCCAGAACCCGGATCTCGAGACGCGCATCGCCATTCTTGAGACCAAGTGCCGCGAACGCGAGTTCCCCCTCTCCCACGAGGTCATCCGCTACCTCGCCTCGAACATCCAGTCGAACGTCCGCGAGTTGGAGGGTGCGCTCAACAAGTTCCACGCGCACGTCCAGTTCCACAAGGTCCCCGCGGTCGTCGAGGTCGCGCGCCAGATCATCACCCAGCTCTCCACCCTCCCCCGCAAGACCGCCATCACGCCGAAGCAGCTCATCCAAACGGTCTCCACGTTCTTCGACATCGCCATTGTGGACATCATCGGAAAGAGCCGCAAGAAGGAGCTCGTCAACCCGCGACAGATCGTCATGTACCTTATGCGCGAGGAGATTAAGTCGAGCTACCCCGCAATCGGCAATGAGATCGGCGGCCGCGATCACACGACAGCCATGCACGCGTACGACAAGATCTCGAGGGAGATCGAGAATAACGAGAAGATGCGCCAGGACGTCCAGCTCATTCGCCAGCGCCTCTACGTCTAGGGAGGCCGTCCACAGTTCCTCACCATCGGTACGGCCTGTGGCGCAAGAGGAGGATGGGGTGGAGATGAGGTGGTGAGGTATCCACACGAACACAAAAGGTGTTCAATCGTGGTACACAAACCATCCCACGAGGATTGCAGCGCACGCACACGCTCATGCGTATCGCACACGCGGTGGATTCATCACAGTAGAGCGAAACTGAGGCGTGGTATCCACACACCACGAACACTGTCCACTCACTTCCTTATTACTATCTTTACCTTTAGGTAACTTTTAAGAAAAAGAATACAGCCAGTGCATGCGCTTCTCTTGTACGCAGGAAAATCTCAAGAACGCCCTCAATAGGATTGGTGCCATCGCCTCACGGCAGGGATCGCTCCCCATTCTCTCGAACGTCTGTGTGACGGCCGAAGGGAAGATGCTCACCCTTGCGGTGACCAACCTCGAGCTCGCCATGGTCGCACAGCTGCGCGGGAAGGTGGAGGAGGAGGGGGCGACATCGGTGAATGCAAAGCTCCTCACGGATGTCGTGCAGCTCTTCCCCGCAGATCGTATTGACGTCGCGCTCCTGAAGAACGCGGAACTCAAACTCGTGTGCCGTGGGAATACCACGAAGGTGCGCGGGATGGATGCGACAGAATTCCCGCTCATCCCGACGGTGCAGCGCGAGCAGGAGGTTGTTGTGGGCACCACGACGCTCCGCGACGCGCTTGCACGCATCACGTTCGCGGTCGCCTCAGGCAGCGCGCGTCCGGAGCTCTGCGGGGCGCTCCTCGCGTTTCGGGATGGTGCGATGACCGTGGCGGCGACGGATAGCTACCGGCTCGCAGAGGCGCAGGTGCCGCTCCTGCGGAGCAGCGCGCAGAGCGGCACGCAGGTGATCGTCCCCGCGCGGACGGTCCAGGAGATCATTCGCGTCCTCGGGACATTTGCGGGAGGTGAGGAGGATTTCGCCGAGGTGGCAATCGCGTACACGCCAAGCCAGCTCCTCGTCACCGCGGGGTCACTCTCCATCACCTCGCGGCTTGTGGATGGGATGTACCCGGACTACCGCCAGATCATCCCGCAGACCCATACGACGCGGGTGGTGCTCCCGCGCGGCGAGCTCCAGAAGACCGTGCGCGCGGCATCGCTTTTCTCACGCACGGGTGTGAATGACGTCCACCTCCGCGTGGTGACGAGCGGGGGACAGTGCATCGTGCGCTCGGAGAGCGCGCAGCTCGGCGAGCACCAGGCCACCATAGACGCATCCGAGGTCTCGGGAGATGAAGTGACGACCATCCTCAATGCGCGCTACCTCCTCGACGGGCTCTCCGCCATCGCGACGGACATGGTGGCGATCGAGCTCACCGGTGCTGTGGCACCCGTCACCCTCCGCCAGACGGACGAGGAGGGGAAGAAGAACTACCTCTACATCATCATGCCGATCAAGCAGTAGGGTCTCTGGAGGCGGTGGAAATGCTTGCCTGCGCGGCGATTTTTGGTAGGATAGGAAATCTCCTGGGAGAGGCGACCCCCGTGTGTTTCGGGGTGTGGTGTGAGCCCTTTGTACTCAGGAGAAGAGCGAGACAATGGAACGGCGACGCAGTAATGTGTTGTACTACCGCCCGGAAGAAGAGCCAAGGGTCGGCGACCCCGTGCTCGTAGTGCATGTGGACGTCCATGCCGAGCGTCCACGCGCACAGCTCGAGGTGGGGACGCTCAGCGGCTACAACACACCCACCACGGTCGAGTACTACGCGAGAGAGGTGTGCTTGCCGGAAGCATCTATGAGTACTCCGGATGTGGTGGTGGAGGGAGCACGTGATTCTGTGTACCGGTTTTTCGTACCGCTCCTTGATATCGAGCTCGTGGCGGATGTTGTCGAGCGCTACAAGCCGGGACTCGATGTGTTGTCGGCTGATCGGTCTCGTGATCGTGCGGGGTCTATGACACCGCCGGTTGATGCGCTCGCCACCAACATCCAGAACGCCTGGGATGCGGTGCGTGATGCGATCATGGCGTTCAACGCAAGACCGGACCACTCCAAGGCGTGCCTCGATGCAGCCGCACAACACCTCGAGCTCGCGACCGCCATCATCGCTGGCCATCTGTAGGGGCTCCACGGGGAGCGAGGAGCAGGAAGGAGCCCTTCACCAATAACGGGTGAAGGGCTTTTCTCTTCTCTTGTTAGTGCTCCAGTTTTTTGAGCGCGCCCCAGCTCGTGCCGGTGCTCGCCTCGACGGAAACGGGTACGGGGAAGGTGTGGATGTTTTCCAGGATGTTGATGAGCGCGGGCGCCGCTGTTTTGAGGAAGTCCTCGCGCACCTCGAAGACGAGTTCGTCGTGTACCTGAAGGAGCATGCGGACGCGCTCTCCCGAGGTGGGGCCCTCGGAGCGCATCTCCGTGTTCGCGTGTTGCACCCATGCGTCCGCTGCGACCATCGCCATGCGCACGAGGTCGGCCTGGGTGCCCTGGATGGGCATGTTCACGGCCATGCGCTCTGCGGCGGCGGCGACCATGGGCACGCCGGAGGTGATCTCCGGGAGGTAGCGCTTGCGGCCGAAGAGGGTCTCCACGAAGCCACGCTTGCGCGCGGTTGCTTTGGTCTCCTCGATCCACGCGTGGAGCTCGGGGTACGCGGCGAAGTACGCGCTAATGTACTCACCCGCCTCCTCGCGGTTGATGTCCGCGGTTTTTGCGAGGGTCCCCGCACCCATGCCGTAGAGGATGCCGAAGTTGATGGCCTTCGCGACGCGGCGTTGGTCTTTCGTCACGAGTTCCGGTGCAATGCCAAAGACGAGCGCACCCGTTGCCGCGTGGATGTCGCTGCCGGAGCGGAAGGCCTCCGCGAGCGCGCGATCGCCGGAGAGCGACGCGGCGATGCGCAGCTCAACCTGCGAGTAGTCCAGCGCGAGGAGCACCCAGCCGCGCTCTGCGACGAACGCGCTGCGGATGGCCGGGCCCCATGGTTGCGTGACGGGGATGTTCTGGAGGTTTGGTGAGTCCGACGACAATCGCCCCGTGGAGGCCACACACTGGTTGAACGTCGTGTGCACGCGGCCGGTCTGCGGGTCCACGAGCTCTGGGAGCGCGTCCACGTAGGTGGAGACGAGCTTCTTGAGCTCGCGGTGCACAAAGACGTCATCAATGATCGGGTGCGCGCCGCGTAGCTTCTCGAGCTCCGACGCGGCGGTGGAGAGCCCCATACCCTTCGCGGTTTTCTTGAGCCCGCGCACCTCAAGGCCGAGCTCCTCAAAGAGGACCACCTTGAGTTGTTTGGGAGAATCAATATTGAACTCATGGCCCGCGTGCGCGACGATGCGCGCGTCCGCCGCGTCGAGTTGCTCGTGCATTTTTGCGGAGAGTCCGGCGAGCACCGTCGCGTCGAGCATGATGCCGATGTGCTCCATGCGGTGGAGCACCGGTACGAGCGGGAGGTCAATCTCGCGGTACACGCGCTCGAGCCCCTCGTCCGCGAGTCGCTTCGCGAGGAGCGGTTGGAGCGCGGCGATTGCCGCCGCGGGCGCGGCGGTTACGCTCCCCGGTGCGGCGTTGAGTTCCACGCCGAGCTCGGCGAGCGCGACGTTCACGAGGTCGTGCTTGCGCGTGCCGGGTGCGAGGAGGTACGACAGGAGCATCGTGTCATCGGCGAGGCCGCGGAGCGCGATGTGCGAACGCCCGAGGAGGTGGAGCGCCGCTTTTGCGTCATGCGCGGTTTTTGCGATCGCCCCGTCCGCGAACACGCGCGCGGTTGCGGCGAGCGCGGCACCCCAGGGCTCCGCGACCACCGCGTGGTCATCGTACGAAAAACCGATCGCGCGGGCGTGCGCCGTGCGCGGCGAACCCTCGTCGTGCGCGATGGCGAACGCGAACGCTTTTGTGCGTGCGAGGTCTTGTGAGAGCTGCGCGAGGTCCTGTGGGGTGTGGAGCGCCTCCACGGCGTCATCACCGCACGAGGACTCGGCACTCACGGGCAACCGAGTGATGAGCGTGGCGAATCCGAGCTCGCGGAACTTCGCAACCGTCGCGTCGCGGTCAACCGGTCTGCGCGCCGCATCGTCGAGTTGGAAGGTGATCGGGGCGTCCTGCTTGATCGTCACCAGCTCCCTGCCAAGCGCGATGGCCTCCTCCGCATCGCGGATTTTCTCAAGTACGCGCGCGGAGACGGTGCCCTGCGCGCCACCCTTCGCCGCAGCGCGCAGCGCGTGCGCGATCGTGCCGAACTCCTGGAGCACCTGCGTCGCGGTTTTCTTGCCAATGCCGGACACCCCCGGGATGTTGTCGGACGGATCGCCGGCGAGCGCCTTGAAGTCAATGAGCTGTGCGGGGTCGAGACCGTAGCGCGCCCGCACGGCGTCCTCGTCGTACTCCGTGGGCGCAGACATGCTCGTCGTGAGCGCGAGGACGTGGACGGTGGGCGAGACGAGCTGGAGCGTATCGAGGTCACCGGTGAGGATGAGCGTCTGAATCTTCTTGCGTTTCACCTGCGCAACGATCGTGCCGATGAGGTCGTCCGCCTCAAATCCATCCACCGCGTAGGTGGGGATGTGGAACGCCGCGAGGACATCCTCGATATGATCAATCTGCGCGTAGAGCTCGTCCGGCTTCTCCTCGCGTGTCGCCTTGTACTGCCCGTACATCTCGTGGCGGAACGTCGCTGCTGCGGTGTCGAATGTGACTGCGATGTGTGTCGGTGCGTAGTCCCGAAGGACCTTCAGGAGGATGGTCGTGAATCCATACACCGCGTTCACGAGCTCCCCCGACGGTGCCAGCATAGGCGGCAACGCATGGAACGCGCGATGGAGAATCGCATGTCCATCAATAATGATGAGCGTCGGCGTAGTGATTGGAGCACGGGCCATAGAGGTCCATTGTACCACTGCGACCCGTACCAGAAAGCGCTCCGACGTGATGTCGGAGCACTTTGAGGAAGCGTTGCGGGCGGCGCTTCAGGGGTATGACGTGGGGAAGCCCCGCAGCATTACACCCACCAAAACAGCCCCAGCAGCAAGACGAGCGCACCACTGGGGATGAGGAGGTCGAGGTGTTGGCGTCGGATTTCAACGACGAGATTGATGAGCCACGCGATGGCGAAGATGATGAAGGCGAGGGCGAAGACGAACCGCGAGACGTGGAGCGTTGGCCCGAACGTTTGCGGGAGGAGTGTTTTGGCTTGCGCGTACTTTGTGCCAAATGATGGGCGGACAACGAGCGGCGCTGCCCATGGAAGGGACTGCATGACCGCGGTACCATCGGCGTTCACCAGAGAGAGCGTTCCTGGCACCACGACGCGGAAGACGTCTTCGGGAGGAGCGAGAATGGCGAGGGTGCCCGTATAGGTGTCCGAGGATGCATCGCCTCGAGAGAGAAGGATATCGTGTCCATGGACGTTCACACGTGCTCCTGCAACCGACCCCGCCACTTCTACCGTCGCAGTCACCTCAGTTTCATCGCTCCCCGTCCTTTCCCATTGTAACGTTGCGTTCCGTACAAGAGGTTGTTCGATTTCTGGCTGTGCCACGGCGACATTGGTGGGACCAGATGCCTCCGTGGGTGGCTGCTCGGAAGCCAGCACGGGGGTGGTCGGCGGTAGCGGTGCTGTGGTCGCTCCGCGCCGCTCGCGGCCAAAGTGTTGCGCGATGAATACCGTGGGTTCTCCATAGAACGTACCGCCGATGACGCTCAATCCAGTATCCTCGTACAACGTGTCACGCATATTTTGCGCGTGCGTGGGGCTACGTTCCCACGCATCAAGGACATCACGCGCAGCGACAAATCCCATCGCGAGGTTCTCGCCAATCACGCTGTACGGATACCCAGCGCGGGTGGCGAACGTGTCGGGTCCCTCATCATCTGCATTCGTGTGCGCGAAGTACTGTCGCGTCAGCATGTCGGCGGATTTTGCGCGCGCAGATTGTGTGAGCCGAGCATCGGTTGCAAGGACGCTCGCGCCGTTGGCCACCCGTACATCATTGACGAGGCGAATGAGTTCTTGCTCCTGTACCTGTACTGCCTCAGGCGCGGCAAAAATACTGGCGGGCAAGAGCACCACCAGTCCGAGGACAACGATTTTCATCGCGGAGAACGCCACCGCGTACCGCACCGTACGCTTGGGGTGCAGGAGATACGGACGGTAGTCGTTCTCCGCGTGCGGGATCACCGCAAGGCGACAGAGGCGGTTGGCGTGGTCGAGGTACTCACGCATAGCGGTGATGGAGGCGAGCGGGTGCATGTGGTGTGCGACCCGCTCGCGTACGCGATGCTCTCGAACGTGCTACGCAGTCGGCGCTCCAAGCGTATATGTTTCGAGCACGTCTGTGCCCACCTCGAACCGCTCGCGATCACGATAGGGCCAGAGCGCTTCGATGGTAGGAATCTTGCGCAGCGCGTCGCCGTCAACGAGGTAGATGGTACCACCGTTGACACGGAGCAGGACACCGTTGATGAATGTGCGCACACCGAGGACACGCAACGTGCGTTGGTGCATGGCGAGGACGGAGTCACCAACAGTATATCCTGCGATGTCCGCATCGCCCACCTCCAGACGTTCGTGATGACGATAGCGCCACAGTGCCTGCGGATTTGGAACCTTATGCAGCTGCCCACTATCTACGAGGTAGATATCGCGTTCGTTCACGCGGAGCAGTACGCCGTCGGCGAAGGATCGCGTACCCAAGACCCGTCCGGACGGTGCTGTTGACGGGGCTGGAGTACTCGGGGTGACCGATTGCGGCGCCGTTACTGCTGGCGTGGCAAAAATCGTTCCTGCGGAACCTCCACCTCCGCCTCCACCACCCCCACGCGACGCGAATGTGTACGTGAACGTCTGCACCTCGGACGGCACACCACCGGCGTAGCACGCGACCATGAAGAGTGTTGTGCCGCGATCAATGTGGAGCTCCCCATCTGTCCCGAAGGATGATCCGGTTGTGCACGAGAGTAATTCCGCATCCTCGTAGGTGTAGTGTATGCTCTCCGCGAGCGGTGCCGTAAAGTGCACGATTTGCGGCGCAGTCAGCGCGCCCGATGCCGGATCTGCCGTTGGCGGTACTGCCAGCGAGCGGTCCACAAGCCACGCGAAGGTCGTTGCCGCATCTTCCGCCTGCCAGTTACCCGCTGCATCGCGGCCGATCACCGCGAGCGTATGGGTAGCATCCGAGAGATCGGTGAGTGTCAGCAAGTCCGCCACCGGTGTCTCGTCGCCGAAGGCGCCACCATCCAGTGCGGCGCGATATGCAACCACGTCCTCACCACCAACCGTGATGGTCGCGGTCGTTGCGGGTGTTTCGGCGAACGGCAGATCCGAAAGTGCTGCGATTGGCGGCACCGTATCCACCGTCCATGTCGCAGCTACCGCGATGCCTTCCGGCATCCAATTGCCCGCCGCGTCTTTCCCAATCACGCGCAGCGTGTGCGCACCATCTTCCAAATCGTTGAGGGTGATAGGAGTTGCGACTGGCGTTTCCGCACCAAAGTCGCTCCCGTCAAACGCGGAGCGGTACGCGACGAGGTCATTCCCTGCCACAACCGTGATGGTCACGCTCGTCGCGTTCGTGAGCGCATCCGGAACGCCGTTCAGCGACAAGCCGGTTGGCGATGCCGTGTCCACCACGAACTCGGAGAGCGCGATGCTGCCCGCGTTGCCCGCCGCGTCCGTTGCAGTGAGCGTGAGCGTGTAGATACCGTCGGTCAGCGTTGCGAGTTGCGCGGTCTGCGCCTCACCCGTACCCGTGCCGTTTGCCAGCACGGTCTCCCCACGCAGCACTTCCCATGTCGCATCGGCTTCCACCTGAACGGTGAGCGACGGCGTCGCGTCGTTGGTCGGCGTTGCGACGGACTCCACTTCCGCGAGCGTCGGCGCGGTCGTGTCCACGGTCCATGAGACAGTCGTCGCGTTCGCCTCGGCCTGCCAGTTGCCCACGTCATCACGGCCGATGACCGCCACGGTATGCGTGCCGTCTGTCAGATTGGTCAGTTCGATTGGCGCTGCCACCAGTGCCTCCTCTCCAAATACGCCGCCATCCAGCGCGAAGCGGTATGCAACAACGTCGTCGCCGCCAACAATGAGCGTGGCTCCGGTGGTGTTCGTGACAGCTACCGGTGCCCCCGAAAGCGAGAGCGTTGCCGAGTTCGTTCCGCCACCGCCGCCACCTCCACTCACGGAACTCGGCGGGGTCGCATCAATAATCCACGTGTACGTCGTCGGCGTTGGCTGCACGTTGTCGAGCGCATCCAAGCCAGTCACCGCAATCGTGTGTGACCCTTCGGCGAGATCAGCAAGTTCGATCGTCGCGTCCACCGAGAACGGGCCTTGCGCCACACCACCATCAAGTTGGTACGTGTACGTTGCTACATCCTCACCGCCAACCGTGAACGTCGCACTCGTCTCATTCGTCCGCGCATCCGGCTTCGACGTGAGGAGCGCGGTGCCCGGCGTCGTGTCCACGGTCCATGTGAACGTCGTCGCATCGGTTTCCGCCTGCTCGTTCCCATCATCATCAATGCCAATCACGCGGAGCGTATGTTCTCCATCCACGAGCCCCGAAATCGCAACCGGATCCGCGATCGGTGTGACGGGAGAGAATGCATCGTCATCAAGCGCATATTGGTACGAGACCATGTCATCGTCTCCGCCAACCGCGATGGTCGCGCTTGTCGCAGTGGTCAACGCATCAGGCGTATCCGTGAGCGTCGCGGTTGGTGCTTGCAAATCCACCGAGAACGGTTCACTGGTTGCAAACGGCGAGTTCACCGCGCCATCGTTTGCCTTGAAGCGAATCACTACATCATCCTGATCAACGTCCGCGAGACCGGTGAGGTCCGCATGTTTTGGATTGAAGAAGATGGCATAGAATGACCCCTCCGGTTCCGGAATCGCGTCCACAGTCGTACGATCATCGAGCACGAATGACTCAAGCGCGCCACTCGCGTCGCCGTTCTCCGGCGCTTGCCACGTCTCTCCATCATCGGTCGAGTATTCGAACTGCGCGAGCGTGAATGGCAACTCTGCGATACCATCGCGCACCACGAAGTTGAACTTGATGGCTCCTTCCGTGGACCTGCCCCCGGCAACGAGTACGTCGTCCTCCTCAAGCGCGACGTGCGGATCAAAGATAGCAAGCGCATTGTTCGCATTCACGCGCCGGCCACTGACCGTTTTTCCATTCAACGCAGCAAGTGCGTCGCCTGTCTCCATCACAATCTTCTTGATCTGCGACGTCGTCACATTTTTATTGAACCCCCGCACCAATGCCGCTACCCCCGCCACATGCGGCGCGGCCATAGAGGTGCCATTCTTGTATTCGTAGTCGTGCGTGTTCGAGATGACGACATCATCAATGATGGGCACCTGGGAGCCCGTTCCGGAGCTGTCTGTATGCCACACAAATCGAATCCGTGCATGTTGCGTTCCCGCGCCAAGATTCACGGTTTGCGTACCGAGCACATTCCCGCAGTTCACATATGCTCGCGTCCAAGCACCGTCGTCGTCATTCACCTCTACTGCAAGATAGTCAAAACAGGAATCACCATCGGGCTCCTCGGTGTCCATTTGTACATAGAACTCCAACTGTACATCTTGACCGTCATCAATCGCTCGTGTGTCTATGGGGTTAGTGAGCGTGAGCACCCCGTCGTCATCGTTCACGTACGAATCGTTGGCCACGGTCATCTTGTCGTTCCCGTCCCATGTGCTCGTTGCCCATGATCCGCTGGTTCTGGTAAATTTCGTACCAGAAAAACTCGGCAGTGCTGCATCGAAAAACGCTTCTTGTGTGAATCCCGTACTCACGATACTCGTCCCCGGCGCACCGACGTCAACGGACTCCGCGCCGTAGTCGGAGAAGGATGCAAGCTCATCGCCCTGATTCGTTGCGGCAACACAGATGACGTTTGCGGAATCGAAGTCACAGGGGTATGAATCAATATCAACTCCGTGGACATCACCCACACTGAGGTCTCCAAACGCATTGCCATTCCCCGCCGCAGCAACGAAGGCTCCAGGAAATTGTTCGACACTTTGCTTGAAGAGGAGGTCATCCGCACTGAGGGGAGTCCCCTGTGAGTACGCACCGCCAAAACTCGCGTTGATCACCGCTGCTCCATTCGCACCAGCAAAATTTATCGCACTTATGATGGATGTCGTGGAGAGATCCGATCGGAGCGCCATGATCTTCGCCCTCGGAGCAACACCGGCAACCCCAGTGCCGTTGTCCTTCACCGCCGCAATAGTGCCCGCAACATGAGTGCCGTGCGAAGAGGTCGTGGGAAGGGGCTGTTTGTCTCCATCTCCTGTAAAATCGTACCCGTGCTCACAGCCACCAAGCGCATTGCCATTCTCGTCAACGCAGATTGCTCCATCCCACATGCTCGCAAGCAGATCGGGATGATTGAATGCAACGCCGGAATCAATGACCGCAACAATCACACTATCTCCTTCGCTCTTCACCCACGCCTCCGGCGCGTCAATGTCGTGATCAGGCGTCGTACTCGCGACACCATTGACGATCTGTCCGGTATTCTCCAGCGCCCACAGCGCGCCGTACAACGTATCATTCGAGCGCGGCTGATACACAAAGTTCGGCTGCGCGTGCAATACCTCAGGAATCCAGCGCAAGCGTGTGACCGCGTCTGTGGTTGTCTCGCCATCGCGCGTTTTGTACACGGCGATATTGCTCGCGGCGATGAGGGCTTTGCGATCGAGGTGCTGCGCATCCGCAAACTGCTCCGCGAATGCTTTACCGGTAGCGGTTGTGAGGTCTACGGACTTCGTCTTGAAGCGCACGAGCACCTCGCCCGGGACGTAGGGTTCTGGTTGTGCTGCGGCATCGCGCTGCTGCGCGTTCGTTCTGCTCGTCGTAGTGGACGGCTCCTTCGGAGAAACAATAATCGCAGCATCCTCACGGAGTGCTGCGTTTTCCTGCTCATCGTTTACTACGAAAGCGTGACCATCTGCAGTAGTATCTCCATCATCTGACGCGATTACTGCGCTCGATTCGTTTTCAGTGCCATCAAAATCATCCACTTCGTTCTGTTGAACTGCTTCTATGGGCTCCACTTGCGCGTTTTGCTCCGTGGTTTCCGCAATTTCTTGTGCAAAGACCGCCACCGGAACCAGTTGTACGGACACGGCCAAAACCATGAACCATGTGAAAAAGCGTTGTGTTGAGCGCATAAGACGATATGTCAGCTTACGTCTGCTGGAGTGCCTCGATAAGTAATAATAATGTCAAATTTCTGAATCAATAGTATTAGAAAGGTATCAGAATCTTTTGTCACTGTCAAACGATATGGAGGATGGGCGGATGCTCAAGAGAGACCATAGCAAAGAGGCCCTTACAAAAGAGCGTCATTGCAATAACACAAGACGGAAAACCCGCATTGCAAAAGGCGCCCCGAGTGGGACGCCTTTTGCAATGCGGGTAAGGGGAATCGAACCCCTCGCTCGTCCTTGGCAAGGACGTATATTAGCCACTATACGATACCCGCATGTGTTTTCAGCGTAGCAGGAAGTGGGGCGAGGTCAAGCCGGGGGTGTGCGGCGGCGTACGATCGTGCGGAGGCGCCGCCAGAGTGATGCGAGCGCGAACGCGCCCGCTGCGCCGACGATTACGCCGATTTCGATGGATTGGCGGAGCGGCTGCGTTGGGAGGATGGCAGAGGCCGCGCCGACCTCGGCGCGCGCGAGGACGGTGACGTCGCCGCTTGTGCGTGCGAGGATGCGGAAGCCACTCTGCGTCTTGGAGAGGATGCCGACGATGCGCACGGTGTCGCCCGCGCGAACGTCGGTGTCCGTCGCGGCGGCACCTGAGAGCGCGACGCGGAGCTCATCAGACCCGTCATCAACGTGGATGATGGTGCCGCGTCGCTCCATCACCTCACCCTCGAGCGCGACGAGTGCGCCGAGCGCGGCATCGCTCGCGTCCGCGGCGCGTAGAGCGACGGGCTCCGGCACCACATCGCTGCCGACGACGCGCACGTCCTCCGGCGCGCGAATGCCCACGCGCGGCTCTCCGGCGGCCATGCGGTACTCACCGGTCACCTCGACCGTGGTGCCGATCGCGAGCGTGGGGAGCACGCGGTTGCCGACGTAGACCTGGAGCCCTGCGCCACCGTCCGCGATGTAGAAGACCTGCTTGCCGACATCGCCGGGCGCGGCGGTGACCGTCCCGCGTACGATGATGTCGCTCCCGAGCGCGATGTCATCGAGGTCTGCGATGCGGACGGAGAGCACTCCCTCGGTGGTGCTCGCGGATGCACCACCACTCCCGCTGTCCGCGACGATGCGCACGCCGGCGACGAACGCGTTATGCGCGTTCGGACTCGGCGCGCTCGTCCACTGCCACTGCGCGCCGTCGAGCCGCGCGAAGCTCCACCCCTCTTTCGCATCCGCGTACGCGGTGGAGTCCATGACGGTGCCGTCCGGCGCGCGGAGCTCCACGGTCGCGCCGCTGTTCGTGAGTGCTGCGCGGAGCTGGCTCCGCGGGATGACGGCGTACCCGTGCGCGGGGACCACCGCGTCCTCCGGCAGTGGTGAGCGTCGTTCACTCGAGCCGATCGTGACGAACGCCCAGCCGTCGAGCGAGACCGCTCCATCGCTCGTGTTTTCAATCTCCACCCATTCGCCATCCGTATCGCGCCCGACGGGATTCACGAGGAGTTCGGAGAGACGGATCGCCATCTCGTCATTTCGACCGAGCGAATCTGATGCGGTCGCGGAGAAATCTTGTTCTACTGAAGAGATCTCTCGACTCGAGGACTCGCTCGAGATGACGGAAGGGATACTCTGCATGACCATGACTTCGTGTTCCGTCGTCGCCACACCGCCACGCGTATCCGTCACCGTGAGTGTCACGGTGTACGCGCCGGGCTGTGCGTACACATACCGCCCAATGACGTTCGTCGCGACATCCGCTTGCGTCTGCGGGTCACCGAAGTCCCAGAGGTACGTGAGCGATTCCGCATCAGGGTCCGCGCTATCGGTGCCGTCAAAGGCGACGACGGTCTGCGGTGCCACGGTATCCGGCGCGTCAATGACCGCCTCCGGCAGCTCGTTCGGCGTCTCGATGGTATTCACCACGCCCGCGGTGACGATCGTGCTCCACACCCACACCCCGCGATCGCTGCGTGCGTAGCTCAGCCCCTCCTCCGCGACACCCTTCCACTCCACGAGTGATGCGGCGCGGTCACCGTCTGGCTTGAAGAGCCGAACGGCATCGCCGCCCGTGTTGTTCAGCGCGATGCCAGTGCGCGAGCGCGAGAGCGCGAGCACACCGCCGGCACCGAGCGACGTCGGACCATCCTTCGCATTGATGACGTACTCCGTGCCGAGGTCATCGCGTACGCGCCAGCCGTCGAGCATCGTCCCCCAGTCACCAATGTTCGCGATTTCGATGAACTCATCCTCCGCATCGCTGCCGAGCGGATTTGGGTAGAGTTCGTTGAGCACGACGATTGGCGTGCGGCGCGGGGCGGCTTGCGATTGTGCTGCGGGGTCTGCCGAAGGATTGGGGACGCTCGCCACGACGTTCGGTGCTCCCCGCGTCGGCACCTCCGTGCGCACCCAGTCACGCGCGTCGCTATCCGTATCACCGCCATCAACGACACGCGCGACCGCCGCAGGATCGGAAACCGCCGGCGCGTTATCCGATCGGTTGCCATCATCCCAGTCGCCATACGACACCGCATCCACGAGCGTGCCGTCCGGTTGGTGGAGCGCGATACGGTCACCGCCGTTGTTGAGTTTCCCCGCGGGCTCCTCCACGACCACAAACCCGCCCACCGGCAGTACGCCAGAGAGGAACGTCGTGCGCTCGGAGCCATCTTCGATTGTCCAGTCCACGAGGTTCACCGCGCTCGTGCCGGTGTTGTACAACTCCACCCACTCGACGTCGCCGTCGGCGGGATCGGAGACGAATTCATTGATCCGAACGTGCTTGGGCACGGGCGGCGGTGCCACGATGGACGGCTCCGTGAGCGGCGCACCCTGGCCCTCCCCCTCATCTTGAGGGGGAGCTGGAGGGGGTGTCTGTTCGTGCACAACGAAGTCCGCGCCGTTATCATCCGTGTCCTGTCCGTGCCCCGCATCGCCGCCGGGCTTGCGCTCGAGCACGCTTCCCGCCGTCGGCTGTTGCGTCGCGCTGCCCTCGAATGACGATGCGCCGCCCCATCCCACGAGATCCGCCACCGGCCGCACGCCGTCCGCGAGCGGCGCGTAGAGCACGACGGTGTTGTCCGCGGCGAGCGACTCCGCAGTGGAGTACACGGCGTCCGCCGTGCTCGCGAACGACCCGCTCGGATGCGCGATAGTGACACCCGCGCCTGCCGCGATCGTTATCGCGGGAAATGCGGTGAGGAGGTTTGACTCGCTCCCACCCGCCGTGCGCTTCGCGAGCCGCCACCCTTCCAGGTTCACCGCGCCGTCGCCGATGTTTGAGATCTCCACGTACTCATCCACCGCTGCGTCCCCGCCAATCTGTACCTCGCCAACGACGATCGTATACCCCTCCCCCTCATCTTGAGGGGGAGCCGGAGGGGGTGTTTCCTCCTCTATTATCGGACGCGCCGCAACACTCGCGCTCTGCGGCGTCGGCGTGCCCTGTGCCGCCACATCGGCAGCGTTGTTCTCCGTATCGGTGCCGTTCCCCGCGCTCCCGCCCGGTTTGCGTTCGAGCGACGCGCCCGCCGCAGGATTGGCAGCTGCGGCACCCTCCACGCTCGTCGCACTTCCCCAACCAATGAGATCAACGACCGTCCGTACACCGCCGACGGGCGCTGCGTAGAGCACACACGTGTTGTCCAGTGACAGCGATGCCGACGTGGAGTACACCGCATCGGCGCCGCCCGCGAACGCGCCGCTCGGGTGTGCGATGAGCACGCTCGCGTGCGGCGCGATCGTCATCGCGGGGAACGCGGTGAGGAGATTTGACTCGCTCCCGCTCGCCGTGCGCTTCGCGAGTCGCCACTCCGCGAGGTCCACCGGCACGCCCGTGGGATTGTAGAGTTCGATGAACTCATCGTTTGCGCTCGCACCGCCAACCTGGAGCTCGCCGATGAGGACGTGGCTACCGTGCGAAGCATGAGTGAAGAACGGGAACAGGAGCACGCTCACCATCAACAGTGCAGTGGTGCGAAGCATAGTGTTCCATCGTACCATTTGACGATCGGCTCGTGGTACGATACAAGAACCACACGGGCGGGTGGTGGAATGGCAGACACGCCGGCCTTAGGAGCCGGTGGGGGCAACCCCATGTGGGTTCAAGTCCCACCCCGCCCAGCGAAACGCGCTCCCATCACGGGAGCGTTTTTTGCTAGGTTGTTTTCCTTGACATTGCGCGAACGGCTCGCTATGGTGGGCACGATCGGTAGGTGCTGTTCATTCCCCCCCATGCAGCATGCATCCAAGGAAGGAGTGCCCGTGAAACGAAAGAAGACGAGGTCGGTCCCGGTCATCTTCATCATCACCCCTCGTACGCGTGTGAATGTGCCCGCGGTGCTTGCGGGAATACTCGAATACGTCCTGCGCTGTCGCGTGGTAGTATGCGCCGCGACTGATCATCCCAGCGTCGCGATGCCGCCAGACCTTCGGGGTTGTGCGCCGGAAGCGGTCTGCGTTATCTACGACTACGATACCAAGCAGCACAGTGAGTCGTTGGATCGCCAAATGCAGGTGCTGCGAGAAACGTGGAAGCGCGTTTATTTCGACATCACGTTCATTGCAATTTCCCGCGACCTCTCGGATGACGAGTTCCCGCGGAGCGGTGTGTGGGGTGTCACTCCGCGCTTCGCGAACCATCACACCGGCGAGCTCATCGAGTACCTTCGGGAACTCATCCAGCAGCGCGAGAAGTCCACGGCACGCCCGGAGCTGCAGCAGGAATAGCAAGAGACCCCCCACGATGTGGGGGGTCTGCTTTTTTCCGGAGCTGCTACGCGGTCTCCGCGAGTGTTCGGAGCTCGTGGTTGAGCTGCTCGAGGGCCTTCTCGGTTTCGTGCTCGCGTTCGAGGAGTGCGAGCGGTTCCTCAAGGTGGATCGCAGCGAGCGCGCTGAGGTCTTCCTCTCCGGCGTTGAGGTGTTCGAGGAAGTGTGCGAGCGACTCCTCGTTGATGCTGTGGTTCGCGTTCGCGATGAGCATGCGGACCGCCTCAAGTTGGTCGAACGTACGCCCCAGTTGCTGTGCGCCGCGTGTGAGGATGGAGCGATTCCGCTCATCGAGTGCTGCATTGCACGGGGTGAGGCCGGATTGGACCGCGAGCCGCCACGCATCGTACCGCTCCACGAGAACACTCCATGCCTTCGCTGTGTCCAGCGCGAGGATAATGCGCCGGTAGAACGGGTCTTCCGCGGCGAGGCGCTTCCGGAGGTTCTCGTAGTCGGCGTGACTGATGAAATCCTGCGGACAGGAGCGCATGTCCATGACGTGTATCACAGCCATCGCGACCGAAGCCGTTGCAAGGACCAGGATTGGCACGGAGAACGGGCCAGGCCGGAGCGCGAGCGCCACCACGGCCAACGTCAATGCGGTAAGACCCCACGCCACCACCGGCCTCCGTAGCGACCAGTGCTTCAACGCGAGCGAGATCATCTCGCGACGGCACACGAGCTGCTGTTCACGTTCCTCGCGCCACTACTCCACATGATGGACGTCGAGTTGGAAAAGCTGGGGGTGGAGTTTCGTGAATGCCTTTAGGAGAGCACTCGCGCGGGACTGCGCGAGCATCCCGACGTTGCTATCGTTTCTCATTACTTCCTCCTCTTCCGTAGTGGAAAGAACCACGATCAAGTATGTCCCATGATTGGCTATCCTGTCAAGGCACCGCCGCGCACGAGTCCACGCACTTGATGCTCCGCACGCTGCGTGCAACACTGGGGGCAGCACCTTGCATGGTCTGAGGAGGAGGGAGTACGTGAACGACAGGAGCATTTCGTATATAGACAATCCGAACGCAGGACAGCACACGCGGCGTGCCGGTATGGGGAAGGTGATCGGATCCATTCTCGCGCGGCCGCCAAACCCCAATCGCATCTACAGCACGCAGACGCTCGCGGACCTCGAGCGAGCCGCGGCGCAGATTCATCGCGATCAACCGGACATCCTCGCGCTCGCTGGTGGCGATGGGACGCTCCATCGCGCGATCACCGCGCTCTTGGTCAAGCGTCACGGGCAATCGAGCACGAAGATTCCGGAGATCCTGCTCCTCGCCACCGGCACCATGAACAACGTTGCCGCCACGATCGGCGCGACGCGGTTCTCGCCGGTCGCGCTCGCCGAGCGCGTGGCGACGAAGCTGCGCGAGGGGCTGCCGTTTGACTACGCACACGCGTACCCCCTTCGCGTCAACGACGAGTACGGCTTCCTCTACGGCGCGGGCATGGCGGTGAACCTGCTCGAGCGGTACTACGCGGACCGCTCCACGGTGGGCGGTATGCGCGGCGCGGTTGTCCTCGCGGAGATGTTCTGGGATGAACTCCTGGGCCTCCTCCCGCGTCGGCAACCCAAGCAGCTCCTCATGAAACCGGTGCGCGCGACGATCCTCTTGCCCCGCGGCCATGACGCACGTTTCGCCGACCGTGAGCTCCATAACGGCATCATGGTGGGCTCCATTGATCAGGTGGGCCTCAACTGTCGGGCACTTCCCGATGCCATGCGTGTTCCCGGGCACTTCATGGTACGCTCGGCACAGATGACCTTCTGGCAGGTGCTCAACAACATCGGGCGCATCTGGGTCGGCTGGAGCGTACCGGATCTCGTGCTCGATGCCACGGCGCGCACGACGATCATCGAGTACGCTACGCCAACCATCACGCAGATTGATGGTGAGCTCCGTCCACCGACGATGCGCGATGTCATCACCTGCGGCCCGATGCTCAAGTTCATCATCGGGTGAGTCACGAGCCCCGCACCACACCGGTGCGGGGTCTTCTTGAGAAGCATCTGCAAAACTCCCGCGTTCTGTCATTTCGACGAATCCGCGAGGAGAAATCTCACAGGGTACAGTGATTGTGGCGGGTGAGATTTCTCCCTTCGGTCGAAATGACGACTCTTGTAGAGGTGTCTTGACTCTGTTCCCGCAGTGTGCGACACTCAACGCGCAGTACCTTCTCAATGGCTCCGATCGGACGTGCCTCCATGGTGGAGGATGAGCTGGTCGCAGCACTCAGACCGGTGGGACGTACGAGCCCACCGCTCGGAGGAAATCATGGCGAAGCAAGATGGAGTGCAGGCAGGAGACGGCAGCGGTTCGACTGTGGAACCGGAAGGCGCCACCAACGCGGAGCGCATCATCGTCAGGCGACAGGAAGTGCCGCTGGCGTGTCCGGAGTGCAGCGCGTTCAAGGCACCTACCAACACGCTCATCTACGGGCCATGGCCAACGTACTGCTGGTGGTTGTGCTATGTACTTGCTGCGCTGTCCGTGATCGCCTGGTGGGCTGCGCTCACCCTCGACCCGAAGAGCGGTGTAGCGAACACCGGCGAGTTCCGACTGTACGTGGCCCTCACCGTATCGGCGCTTATCGCCTTCTGTTTGGGCATCATCCTCATCATGGCGAACGTCGGGGGACTCCAAGAGTTCGTGTTCGAGGATGGAGGCAACATCCTGCACAAGCACGAAACGATGCCGATCGCCATCGATCAGGTTCCTGCCGGAGAATGCTACGGTGTGGTGGTCATCAAGGACGAGAAGCATCCGCCGCGTATTGCGCATTTCGATGCGTGGCGCGCCACACGGAGACTCCACGAGCAGACCGGCGGCGCGTTTGGGTCCGATGGTACCGAGTTCCTCGTGAGCGGCGCGATCCTCCAGCTGCGTCGCGGGGGATGGTTCCGGAAGTGCACCATCCTCGACAACACGGGCGACTGGAGCATCGCGCACTGCTGGCGCGGTTCCGATGACGTGCGGATCACCGACCACGTCGACCCCGCGGAGCTGAGCATCGAGATGCATGGTAACGTGCGGTCCCAGCTCCGCATGGTCAATGAGCATCCGAGCGTGATGATACTTCAGCTCGCGCATCACGAGAGCGTGACCTTCGGAGATCGGACGCAGCGCGTCCTCGTCGAGCAGTACAAGGATCTCGAGAGCGCGCGGATGCGAGTCATCCGAGTCGTGAACGAGCGCGACTACCTCATCGATCGTGTGGCCGAAGTACTCTGCGCCCTCACGCGCTCACGGCAGGTACTCGGACGCTCCAAGCACGCGAAGCTCCTCCACCGCATGCTGGCAGACATCTTGGCATCCGGAGAGAGTAAGGGGTTCAGCGGGTTGGACGGTGAGGATGCACAGCATCGTGTCACGGCAAGGATTGGGGTGGCGTTCGCGCGCGTCTTCGATGAGCCCCTCGATACGCTCGAGGGCATCTGCAAGCACGCCGCCGCATGTGCCGGTCCGATCCTGGAGCTCGTGGACAAGCTGGATCGTCAGCACCCCGTCACCCCACCCTCCGCGCAGGCAATCAAGGCCTTTCGTGAGCAGTTCGTGGAACATGCGCAGCTGCCCGCTGCGGTGATTTCCGATGCTCCCCCCGAAACTGGCGCGTGAGCACCAAAGCATGAACATCCCCCCACACCGCGTTGGTGTGGGGGGATTTACGTCTCAGCGCGAGAGGACGATCTCGGCCTGCTGCTTCGTGAGGAGGCCGGTGCTGATCCAGTGCGCCTCGGCGTACCGGCCGTCCACGCCCTCCATGGCGCGATCTCCAAAGTCGCCCAGGCCCGGCTCAGCGATGTAGCCCTTCTCGTCGAGATGTCCGTCGAGCGCCCCGCACACGAGGCGCACCTCGGGGTACGTGTGCAGAATGCGATCCGCGCCTTCAGGTGCAGCGACCGCGCACACGATGACGATCTTGTTCAGCGGAACATCCGACGTACGGAGACGCTCGATGATCTCGATGAGCGTCCCGCCGGCGGCGAGCATCGGCTCCGCGATGATGTGGAGGTACGAATGCGTGTGCGCCGGCGCGCGGTGCTCGTGGTACACGGAGCACGCGAGCGTCTGCTCGTCGCGCGAGCACCCGAGGTGCCAGAAGTGTTCCACGCCCGCGTGTTTGCAGACCTCGCCGGCGATGAGCGCGGCGCGCCACGGGAGGACAACCACGAGTTGGGTCGCTACCTTGGGTAGCCGCCGCGGGAGGTACAGGGTCGGAATGGCAAAGTGCAACGCTCGCTCGAACAAGCGTTCCCAGAGTTGCCGCGCACCCCTGCGGAACAGCTCGCCATCCACGACCCGCTTGTCGCAGACGTAGTTGGCGCGCAGCAGTGCAAGTGGCGCCCCGATATCCGCGTCGTCGTTGTAGTGGATGAATCGCGTCTGCTCACGCGCGATCGCGTGCTCGAGCATCGCGATCGCCGACGGCACGAGTGCCACATGTGCATGACCGCTACGCCGCGCGACAATCTGCTGTCGCGCCTTCGCCATGCGTACGCGGATGCTATCGAGCACCTCCGTGAACTCGGGCGGTGTGGCTGATGCCATCCACGTCGCTCGTTGCCGACGTTTTTGGTCGCGCTCCATGAGCGCGGCGAGCACCCGCTCGCGCGCCTCCGGATCCCACGCGAGGACATCCGTATATCCCACTGGCCTCATATTGTCTCCTCTCCTACTGCTGGTTGATTGTCAACGTACCGCACCAATCGTAGCACGAACTGCTCGCGGTGTCAATGGTGTGCCATCGCGCTGCAACCAAAAACATCCCGCGACGCGGGGTGTTTTTGGTGCGCGCACCTGGATTCGAACCAGGGACCTCTGCAGTGTGAATGCAACGCTCTAACCAGCTGAGCTATGCGCGCGTGGTATTATCATACGCTCGGGTTGGGACGTTTGACAAGGGCGGAGGGACGGGCTAGGATCAAGATGGTTGTTTTCCATGAACGGGAGAGGAGGGTGCATGCACCTCGTTATCGGCGGCGACCTGGAGGTCAAGGAAGTACGGTTGACGCTCTTTGAGCGCCTCACGTGCTGGAAGGAGATCAGGCCACACACGACGTGTCGATTCTGCCACTACTGCGTGGATCCGGAACGGGATGATCCATGGTCAGCTAGTCCAAGTGACTACCGCATGACGTGCCCGGAATGCAGCGGTCGCTTCGAGGCGGAGCTCGAAGTTCGACGAACGGGTGGTAACGGGTCATACGCACTCATTCGGTATCCGTACCTCAGCTTTCCTCAGGTGCTCTCGGCAGTCCTGGCCATTCGTGAAGGTCGCACACCGCACAGTATGCCGGGCGTGCGGCTCCTCCACGACTACCGTCCGAAGGTATTCTGGTCAGCCGCGTACCACCGTAAAGATGTCCGGTCGGCAATCGCCGCCGCCTGGGAGGTGTTGCGGGAGGCAGCACACTAGAGCATCCCGCCATCCACGTATCATCCCCGATGTACCAACATCGGGGATGATAACCAAACCACCGTTGTTGATAGAAAGTATTTTTAGCACGCTAGTGTGCTAAAACACAGTGCATGATCTGGTGATACCATGGAGACAGCCCCCCCCTCGCCCTCATAGTTCAATGGATAGAACGAGGGTTTCCTAAACCCTAAATCCAGGTTCGACTCCCGGTGAGGGCATTTGGGAACGCTAGCGTACTGTTTTTTTGGCGTTATCTGTACAAAATACACATATTTTTTGCTTATTCTAGCTAAAATTTTACATTTGAATAGTTTTTATAACGCTAGAGTGATAAAAAATACAAAAATGACAAGAGTAAATCTTTTGTTAGAATGAAAATGATGTGTGAATTTTTTAAGCGTTGTTTACACACAGAACTTCTCGTAGACGATCTCCGTCTCCACCCTCGTCATTTCGAGCGAAGTGAGCGCATGGGCGAACGAAGTCGAGAAATCTCATCTGGTGAATCGTCATACCATAGAGATCTCTCCGCTCCGCTCCCGCTGGTCGCTTCGGTCGAGATGACGGAATATAAATATAGTGGACGATGAGACAGAAAAGTGTAAACAACTCTCGTGATTCTTACAGGTAATATCGTATCTTCGCGGACTCGATACTAGCCCTCCTCGCTCGAAAGTGCTCGTGAGTGAGGACCCGCACATTCGACGAAAGTACCGATGTGGTAAAGCTACCAACGAACGACTGAATAATATGGAACCCGCTATTACACTAGAGAATCTCGCAGAGCGCGTCACCAAACTCGAAGAACACACGCTCAACAGCACTGACATCTGGAAGCGTGTTTTCTACATTTTCGGTCACGTACTTCTCGCCCATGTTGCACTTATAGTTGCCTTTGCAATGGTCGCGTTCGTGGTCACTGCGTTGTTCGCGTAAGGAACGAAATCCATGTGGTTGCGTTGGTATTTTTTGGTAGGGTTAGGGTATTGGCTATTGGTTCTTCAGAGGAGAGTTCCTTCGTCCCTCCTTCGCTCGAAGCTACGGAAGGGCAGGCGAGGACTCCTCAGGACGGTGCATGGCACCGCTTCGAGGACTCGATACTAGCCCTCCTCGCTCGAAAGTGCTTGTGAGAGGGTACTCTCCCAGCACTTCTCTCGCTCGTCGGGCCAGTAGCTCAGTGGTAGAGCACTGCATTCGCATTGCAGGGGTCGTGGGTTCAACTCCCATCTGGTCCATAGCAAAACACTCCGGGAAGCCGGAGTGTTTTGCTATGTGCCACGTG
>JAUSKG010000013.1 GCA_030647005.1 bacterium | reverse complement strand
GGCCGTCTGTGGATGCGGGCTGGAGCGCTGATGGGTTGGACCTGGATCGCGATCGCCCTGGGTATGCGTATGGGAGCGGTCGTCTGCGCGCCTCTCGATGACCCCTACATTTTACTTTTGCATTTTACTTTTACTTTTCCGGTATGGTGTATGCTATCCATGCAGCACCGTACAGTATCGGAATTGCGCGAGGCGCTTCTGGTCCGCGTGTTGCCTACAAGATCCACGGGGTCTTCCCGCGCTCCTTGGGCAGGAGCCCACACGTTGGCCACGTTGGTGCGTGGTGGCAGGACATGCCGCATGCGTGCGATATGATCCCTCCGGACGGGAGTGCGGTGGTGCGTCCGACAGGCCGTCTGTGAATGCGAACTGGAACACTGATGGGTTGAACCTGAATCGCAATCACCCTGGGAATGCGAATGAGAACGGTCGTCTGCGCGCCTCTCGCGACGCCGATGGAAAGACACACGCCGCACCTCATGAGGTGCGGCGTGTGTCTGTGGAAGATCGGGGGGGGGGGTGCTTCGTCGCCATCCGCCAACCATTTTCCCAATTTCCGCGAGTAGGTCGAGATGCTCGGCGTACCAACGCTCGGAAAGTAGCCCGCGTCGTACCGCAATCCGCAATCGAATTTTTACGCGATCGAATGCAGCACTGCACGCGATGAGATGCGCGGTGCGTCCGTCCGAGTTCCGCAACGCGAGTATGGCGTGCTCCATGCACGCATCGAGATCATCCAAGAGCCGCACGCCCAGGAGGTGCTTATCGAGCTTTGGGAACTGTCGGACGCGATCGTAGCAATCATTCCAGAGTCGCGTCAGTGCGGTGATGATCGGTATGGCATCAGAAGACATAACACGGGAGCACATGATACGCGCGTGGTATTCGTTCGCACGTGGGAAGTCGCACCGCGCGGACGTTGCCGCGTTCGCATTTGATCTTGAGACGAATTTGCAACAACTGTACCATGATCTCACGACGGGTCGGTATCGGCATGGACGCTATCGCATGTTCACGCGATGTGATCCCAAGCCGAGAGCAATAGCGGTGCCGTCCGTGCGCGATCAGGTTGTGCATCATCTGCTTGTCACGGCCATCGGCCCTTTCTTTGAGCGACGCTTCCATCCACATTCGTACGCCTCTCGACCGCGTAAGGGCGTGCTCGCCGCCGTGGAGACCGTGCAGCGGTGGATCGCCTCCTGTTCGGATGGTGGCCGCACGTCGTGCTTCGCATTGCGCATGGACGTGCGGCGATTCTTCGCGTCGGTGGATCACCGCGTGCTCCTCGCACTACTCGCGCAGTGGGTACCTGCAGTGTGGATGTACTTGTGCGTCGAGGTGCTCCGGAGTTTTGAGACAGGACACCCCTCCCCCTCCTGCTCCCCCTCCCCCCGAGGACGCGGAGAGGGGGAGGGTCGGCATGGCATCCCGCTCGGTAACCTCACATCGCAGCTCTTTGCGAATGTCTATCTCCATGAGCTCGACCGTGTCGTTGCGCACGACCTCCATGTTCGTCACTATGCGCGGTACATGGATGATTGGGTGGTCGTCGGACGTGATCCCGCTGCCCTCCATGCCGCTGCACAGCACGGTCGTACGTTCCTCCGCGATGCGCTCCGTCTCGACGCGCCTCCGGAGAAAACGAGCATCGTGCCGGTGACACGCGGCGTGGACTGGCTTGGGTTTCGTATCTTTCCGCACCACCGCGTCCTTCGGCCTACAACAGTGCGACATCTCCGTCGTCGTATACATCATCGCGTGTTTGCGGCGCTCGATGGTGATCCTCCACACGATCGTCTCCATGCGACATTTGCCTCATACGATGGGTTGCTCCGCACCGCACGCAGCGGGCGGGAGCGCGAGTTCATGCATCTTCTCGAGCGGTGCGTTGATTGATCGTGATACACTAGAAGGTCTCCGTAGGAGATGAAACTATGCGTACCGTCGTCCAAGAGCGACAGTGGGTGGTCACCGATCCCGCGCCGCAGTCGTTCCTCTCGGCGCACGGGGCGTTGCCGCGCGTCGTGGCGCAGCTCCTCTACCAGCGTGGCGTGCGCGAGGAGGATGCCATTGCGGCGTTCCTCTATCCCGACTACGACGCGCACCGACACGATCCGTTCCTGTTCCGCGATATGGCGAAGGCCGTGGATCGGCTGTTCGCTGCGCGCGAGCGTGGCGAGGCGATTCTCGTGCACGGCGACTACGATGCGGACGGTGTTTCCGGTGCGGCGGTGCTCGAAGAGACACTCGCGGCGTTGGGGTGCACGGTGGACACCTTCATCCCGCATCGCGAGGAGGACGGGTACGGGTTCCGCGAAGCGGGCCTCGCGTACGCCTGCGAGATTGGCGCACGCGTCATCATCACGTGCGACTGTGGCATCGCGAACGCAGCGACCGTCGTAGCGGCGAACGAATCGGGCATTGATGTCATCATCACCGATCACCACCTCATCCCCACGGATGATGCGGGAACACAGCAGCCGCCGCCGGCGCACGCGATCCTCCACCCGAAGGTGGACGGCGAGGCATACCCGGAGAAGCAGCTCACGGGGGGCGGTGTGGCGTTCAAGCTCGCGGAGGCACTCTGCCTGCGCGATGCCGAGCGGGGAGACCACACGCTCGCGGAGGGATTCTCGAAATGGCTCCTCGATGCCGCGGCCATTTCGACCGTCGCGGATTTTGGCCCGCTCACGGGCGAGAACCGTGTCATTGTCCGGTACGGACTCGTCGTACTCGCAAAGACGCGACGCCTGGGGTTGCGGAAACTCTACGAGGTCTCCGGTATCAACCCGGAGCGCATCACGCCCGGGACGATTGGCTTCCAGATTGCGCCGCGCATCAACGCGGCGGGGCGCATTGACCATGCGTCGGTGGCGTTGCGATTGCTGCGCACGAACGATCCCGAGGAGGCCGCGGTGCTCGCGGATCGGCTCAACGCGACGAATATCGAGCGGCAGCAGCTCGTGATGCGCGCGAACGCGGAGGCACTCGAGCAGGTTGGTGACCTCGGCGATCGCCACATGCTCGTCGTGGTGGGGGACTGGTGGCCGCAGGGGATCGTGGGGCTCGTGGCCGCGCGGCTCGTGGAGCACTACCATCGGCCCGCGATCGCACTCACGACGCTCGGTGGCGTCGTCGCGGGATCAGGTCGCAGCATCGCACATTTTCACATCGTACAAGCATTGGACTCCGTTTCCCAAACGCTCCTCTCCTACGGCGGGCATCCGCAAGCGTGCGGGTTGAAGCTCCGGGACGCCGCGCAGATTCTCGCGTTCCGCGAAGGCCTTGAAGCGTACGCACGCCGCACGCTGACCCCGGCAGACCTTCTGCCCACGCTCGCAATCGACGCGGAGCTCGTACTCGCGGACCTCACGATGGAGCTCGTGGAGCATGTGGAGATGCTCCAGCCCTATGGCATCGGAAACCCCACGCCGCGGTTCATGACGCGCGGCCTCATGGTTGCGGACGTGCGCACGATGGGGCGCGACAACGCCCACGGTCGGATCACCGTGCAGGACGGCACACTGCGACAGCAGTTCATCTGCTTCCGCTACGAGAGCATCTGTCCCAATGTCCGCATCGGTGATACCGTGGATGTTGTATACGAGCTCGGGATCAACGAGTGGAACGGCAGGCGGGACGTCCAGGCGAAGATTGTGGATCTCCGTCCCACTTTGTCTGTCATTGCGAGGAGTCCGCGACGCGGCAATCCCGGTCATACCAGTACAAAGTGAAAGCTCTGTACCCCCTATGCTCGAACACCCCCCCATCCCCGAACGCCACCACGGCATCGCCAAGGACAACCTCCCCCGCGATGTCCGTTCCTACGTGAAAAACCTCGAACAGCAAATCCGAGACCAGTTCCGCTCCCTCGGACACCACGGACCCCTCACGAACATAGATGAGGTGGAAACCGCCGTCGCCTCCCTCCGAACCACTGCCACCCCCCGCGACCTCCCGAGCATCACCCACCTCACCACCCTCTCCCACGCCCTCTCCGAGGCATACCGCACGGGAACCATCCCCGAGGGAACATACACCATCCCCGAAGGTCACCTCCCATACGAATCCTGGAAAAACACCCTGAACCCCTTCCTCCACGACTCCCTCACTACGAACAAGAGCGAAGAGCTCAAAGCATCCTTCCCTGGTATTGAAACATCCCCCGATCCACTTGAATTCCTCATTCAATACCAAGAGGAATTCTTCCAAACACAGTACAACGATCCCAGCTTCACCATTGACCGGAACACCCTCCATCTCTCCAGAGAACGCATCGCAGACATCACCGCCTCCATCGAGCGCGGAGAGACCGATTTCCCGACCGTCGTTGCCCCACCCCGCAGAGAAAACCTCACAGAAGATGAGATCTCCGATCCCACACTCGGAGATCGCCCCCGCACCCTCACCCGCGTCCTCTTTGACCGGCTCATTCGGGAAAAGAACATCAAGGTTTGGGATCGTCAAAACCCCACCCCCGACGACTTCCTCGACCAACTCCGTAACCTCACCCTCCAAGACCTCACCCGCACCGATCTCAACGATACAGACGGCAACCCCATTACTTTTGAAAAGGACCACGCCATCGCATACCTCACCGCCCTCTACCCCACGCTCCCGCGCCCCGCGATCATTGACCAAGAAACCCATGAGACCCCTCCCCCCGCTCTCCACTTCATGAAGTGGGAGAAAAACCCACCAGACAACAAAATCATTCCCAACACCGGCGAGACCATCGCAAACAAATCCCAGATCGACGCCGTCATCCACCGCTACCCCCTCGCACCTCTTTCCGCATACCTCGTGCTGTTTGCACAGCACTATGAGAAGACAGGGGAGCCGTTGGATGACTGGATGAAACCAGGAGGCACCTGGTCGTGGCTCTTTGGTGTCATAGACCCGAGCATTGCGTCCGACAGGTTGTGTGTGAATGCGCGCTGGGACGCCGATGGGTTGAGCTTGTTTCGCGATCACCCTGGGAATGCGCCTGAGGGTTCGCGGCTGCGGTTTGCGTGTTGAGCCCTCGTGTAGATTTTGGTTTTGGATTTTGGTTTTGGTTTTCCGCCAATACCCGTGTCATTGCGAGGGAGTCCGCGACTGAAGCAATCCCGGCCATGCGCGCACCAGCTCGCCTCTCCAAGAAAACGCACCCGTCTCGTGATGACCGGGATTGCCACGGCACTCCCGCCTTCGCAAGAGCTACGGCGGGCAGGCGGGGACTCGTGCCTCGCAATGACAGAGGGGGGGGTGATGGATTCCGACTCCGCAGCGTTGTTAGGTGATCTGGCTCTATGCCGTCTTGGTATCTCACGCAATTCCACCTCGGTCCAATCCCCATCAACATCTGGGGGCTGTTTGTGGCGGTTGGATTTTTGACGGCCACGTGGTTGGCAGTACGGCTCGCACCACGGTACGGTATGGATCCGGAACACGTGTTGCGCGTTGCGATGTGGGCGATCGTCGCGGGTATCATCGGTGCGCGGTTGGGACATGTGGTGTTCTACGAACCCGCATACTACCTCGCGCATCCCATAGACGTGCTGAAGGTGTGGGAGGGTGGATTGTCCTCGTTCGGTGGCTTCCTCGGCGCGGTGATCGCCGTGATCATCATGCTCCGCGTTCGACCGCGTCAGGGTACGCGCTCGCTCCTCGCTTGGAGCGATCTCCTCCTTCTGCCACTCGCGCTGGGGTGGTGCATCGGGCGGATCGGGTGTTTCTCGATCCACGACCACGCGGGCATCCCGTGCGATGGGTTTCTCTGCGTGCCCTTCCCCGATGGAACGCGGCGGTTGGACATGGGACTCCTCGATGGGCTGCTCGCGCTCACGATTTTCGCCGTCGCGTGGTTGCTGCGGCGGCGTCTGCATGCGCGACCCGGCACTACCACCGCGTTCATCGTGGGGTGCTACGGGATCGGTCGCTTCCTCCTCGACTTCCTCCGTGTGAGTGATACCACGTACCTCGGCCTCACGCCGGCGCAGTACGGGAGCATGGTACTCGTGGGTGTTGCCGTGGCGACGATGGTACGCCGCACGCGCTAGCGTATGTTCCGCTACCGACTCACCGCGTTTGCCGTTGGTGCCGCCATCATGATGGCGGAGATGGCGGCGGCACGCGCGATTGCGCCGCACTTTGGTGCGTCCATTATCGTGTGGACGAACGTCATCGGTATCGTCATGCTCGCGCTCGCACTCGGGTACTGGGCGGGCGGGAGGATCGCGGCTGCGCATCCGCACGTGCGTGTGCTCGGCGGGATCATCATCGGTGCGGGCATCCTCCTCCTCGTCCCCGCGTTCGCCACACGCGCCATCGCGGGATCGCTCGTGCTCGATGCGTTGTCGTTCAGCGGTGGGTTCACCGCGCTCGCGCTCGGCTCATTCCTCAGTGTGACGCTCCTCTTTGCCGTTCCGATTGCGCTCCTCGGGACGGTGGCACCGTTCCTCATCCAGCTCGCGGCGAGCGGTCAGGATGCGGTGGGTCGCGTCGCGGGATCGCTCTACGCGCTCTCCACCGTGGGCTCGCTCGTGGGGACGTTCCTCCCCGCGCTCGTCCTCCTCCCGACGATCGGGACGCGGCGCACGATCATCGTTGCGTCGGTCGTGCTCATCCTCGTGGGTGCGATGCTCTTGCCGCACGCGCGTCGCGGGACATCCGTCGCAGTATTGCTCGCGGCCGCGCTCCTCGGTGTTCCGGACGCACCGCTCCCATGGTTCTTCGGCGGCGAGGTCATCGCCGCCACCGAGTCGCGCTACCAGTACCTTCGCATCGTGGACCGTCCATCCCCGCGCGAGGCCGGCACGCGCGAGCGCATGCTCATCTTCAACGAGGGTTTCGGCGTGCAGTCCATCGCGGTGGAGGAGGGGAGCATTCCGCGTGGGTACTTCACCGCGCTCGCAGCCATGCCATCGCTCTTTTCCGATGGACGCGCACTCCGCGTGCTCATCCTCGGCAATGCGGGCGGCACCATCGGCCATCTCCTGGAGCTTTCGTTTCCGGATCGAGAGATCGCCATCACCGGCGTGGAGATTGATCCGGCGGTGACGACGCTCACGCGGGCGCATTTCCCACCACCACCCGTGGCCTATCCCGTGGTGCACGCGGATAGCCGTGTCTTCTTGCAGACAACGGACGCGCAATACGATATTATTGTGGGAGATGCCTACACGGATCAGCTCACGATTCCGGCACATCTCGTGAGCGAGGAGTTCTTCGCGCTCGTGGCGCGCCACCTCGCGGAAGACGGCATTGCCGCGTTCAACATTAACGCGCCGCGTGACGACTCGCGCCTCCTCGCGTCGCTCACGCAGACCATCCGGAGCGCGTTTCCGCACGTCATGATAGGGAGCACGCCCAGGAGTTGGAACCGCATCGTTCTTGCGAGCAATCGCGTGATTGATGCGCGTGCGTCAGACGCCCTCGCTTCGGGTATCCATTTTGCCGTCGTGGAGCGCGATCCGTTCCGCCGACCGTTCACGGACGACTGGGCACCCATCGAGCTCGCCACGGACATCGAGGTCCTCGGCGCGATGCTCCGCCCATAACCTGGACACTATGACACAACAACCCTACGACCTCCTCATCATCGGCGGCGGTGCTGCGGGGTACGCGGCGGCGATCTACGCACGTCGGTACAATCTTTCCGTGGGCCTCATCGAAGGCCCGACGTTTGGCGGGTACACGGCACTCGCGGGTGTCATCGAGAACTACCCGGGCGTACCGCAAGCCGATGGGTTCGAGCTCATGCGGAACATGCGGCAACAGGCGGTCGAGGAGCTGGGCACGGAGATCATTGAGGGCGAGGCATCTGCGGTGACGGGCGCGCGTCACTGCTTCTCGGTGACGGTCGGCGATGCGACGTATGCGGCAAAGACGCTCATCTTCGCAACCGGCATGGAGCACCGGAAACTCGGACTCCCGCAGGAGGAGGAGTACGAGCGGCGCGGCCTGCACTACTGCCCAACCTGTGACGGGCCGGTGTACGCGGGTAAGCCCGTGGCAGTGGTGGGCGGAGGCGATAGCGCGGTGAAGAGTGCCAATCAGCTCGCGGACATGGGTGCGAGCCGCGTCGTGCTCATCGCGCGCGAGGATAACGTTGATCGCGCAGAGCCGATCAATCGTGATCGCCTCGACGCGCGCGTGCGTGCGGGGAAGGTGACCGTGTTCTACGAGAACGAGGTCATCGCGTACCTCGGTGGTCCACCGCTCTCCGGCGTGCACCTCAAGCAACCGGTGGATGGCGAGGATCGCCTCGACGTTGCCGCAGTGTTCATCGCCATTGGATCGGTTCCGCGCTCCGCGCTCGCGGTATCGCTCGGCGTGCGGACGGACGAGCATGGTGAGATTGATGTGGAGGCCGAGACGATGGCAACGAACGTCGAAGGTGTGTACGCAGCCGGTGATGTCGCAGATGCCGCATGGGGGTTCAAGCAGACAGTCACCTCGGTCGCCCAGGGCGCGATTGCGGCGACATCAGTGTACCGTGATCTCGGTGAGCACGCGGCGATCGCGTGCGCGATGCACGCGGTGGCGATTCCTGCAGCAGCGTTGCCGGCGGTACTACCATAGTCCTCTTCGCTATTCTTCACGAGCACATCGTATGAAGTCCATGGCTGCCATGATAACCATCCTCCGCGTGGCGATGGGATGGGTGTTCCTCGGTGCGGGTCTCGATAAGCTCCTCGCGGAAGGCGGGTGGTCGGCGGCCGGCTACCTCCGTGGTGCGACGGGGCCGTTCGCGGGACTCTTCCAGTCCCTCGCGGGCGTGGCGTGGGTGGATCAGCTCAACATGTGGGGGCTCACGCTCATCGGCGTTGCGCTCATCATCGGTGTCGCCGTGCGGTGGTCGAGCTTCTGGGGCATCGTCGTCATGCTCTCGTACTACTTCGCGCACTTCGATCAGAATACGGCGAATGGCTGGATGGATTCGCACGTGATCTACGCACTCCTCCTCCTCACGTTCCTCGTCGTTGGCGCGGGGTCGTGGTACGGGCTCGATAGCAAGCTCCGCGCGTCCTCCGGTGTGCGCCGTTGGCTCCTGAGTGGTTGAGCAGTGCACTATGACCGTCGCGATCCTCGGGGCTGGCACCATGGGGTGCGCGCTCGCCACGCTCCTCGCAGCGAACAACTATCGTGTTCGGTTGTGGTCCGTGGAGTCGGATGTCGTGCGCGACATCGCGACGCACCATCGGACAAAGAAGTATCTCCCCGACGTTATCCTGGATGCGGAGCGCATCAGCGCGACTGGCGATCTCGCGGGCGCGCTCGTTGGTGCTGACGGTGTCGTCTTCGCGGTACCGTCCACGGCGGTGGCACTCGTGGCGCGCGACGCGCGACCGTTTCTCGCGCGCGGTGCTGCCGTGCTCTGCGTCGCAAAGGGGATTGACGGGCCGTCGTTTTCTCCGCTGCCGGCGGTCATCGCGCGCACACTCGGGCGCGCACGCGGGAGCGTTGCAGGGCTCGCAGGCCCAGCCGTTGCCGCCGAGTTCGTCGCGGGAACGCCAACGGCCGTGGTCATCGCGGGAACGCTCGCAGCGACGCGCCTCTGGCAGCGCGCGTTCGCGCGTCCGACGTTCACCGTGCAACGCTCGCGCGACCTCATCGGCATCTCGTGGGCGGCGGCACTCAAGAACGTCTACGCCATCGGGCTTGGCATGTGCGATGGAATGGCGTACGCGACGAACACGAAAGCGCTCCTCATGGAGCGTGCACTCGCGGAGATGGTCACGGTGCTCCGTCGCGTGCGCGCGCGTCCGGAGACCGCCTACGGCCTCGCGGGGCTCGGCGATCTCGTAACCACCGGCTTTGCGCCCTCCGGACGCAATCGGACATTTGGTGAGATGATCTGCGCCTCTGCGGACTGCGACATCCCCGCGCTCCTCACGCGCATGACCGTGGAGGGTGTCGCGGCGAGTGCCGTCGCACACGCGTGGGCCGAGTGCACGCACACCACCCTCCCGCTCCTCAACATGATTTGGCGCGTCTGCCACGAGCACGCGGATCCCTGTGACACGCTTGCGCAGTACCTCGAGGAAGCATACGCTTGACAATAGACATGCGCCGTGGTAAGGATAAAAAATAATCGTCCCGCGCGTGAGTAACGCATCAAGCACTATGAAGCAATCGAGCATCATCACCATTGGCGTCATCGCCGCAGTCGTTCTCATCAGCGGCGGTGTCTACGTGTCGCAACGATCGAACGCTGATCCGGAAACGGAGGCCCTCGCGATGTGTCTCACGGAGCGCGGCATCGTGGAGTACGGTGCATACTGGTGCCCCAACTGCGCCGAACAGAAGAAGCGATTCGGCAGCGCGTTCAAACGCATCACCTACATCGAGTGCGCGATGCCCGGCAATCCGCAGGCGCAATCGCCCAAGTGTCAGGCCGCAGGCATCACGGGCTACCCCACATGGGTGTTCCCGGACGGCAACCGCCTCATTGGCCTCCAATCGCTCCAGGCCCTCGCGAAGGCCGCCAGCTGCGCATATGCCGAGTAGTGCTCGCCGATTGCTCGCGGCTATCGTCGCCCTCTCGGGTGTCGGTATCATCGTTTCGGGATACGGCCTCTGGCAGCACTACGCGCCGGTCGGTACGGCGTTCTGCAACATCAGCGAGCGTTTCTCGTGTGACATCGTGAACAAGAGCCAGTGGTCGGAGTTCTTCGGCATTCCCGTGGCCGCGATCGGCATCGTCGGCTTCCTCGCGCTCGTGGCACTCGCGCTCGTGGCGTACAAGCACCCCCCGACCGGCGCGCCATCGGAACTTCGTTTCGCCGTCACGCTCCTCCTCGTCCTCTCGCTTCTCGGACTCATCTTCCAGGCCGCCCTCACCGCCATCGAGCTGTTCATCATCGGTGCCGCGTGTCTCATCTGCCTCACGTCGCAGGCCATCATCCTGGGGATTGCCGGCTGTGCGATCGCATTGTATACTCAGCGTGTATGGATTCCCGCGGACAGCACATCGCCACCCTCCTCGTAGCCGTACTCCTCCTGGGACTGCCGGGCATCGCACCGGCAGCGATGTCGCGTGCCATGACACATCCGATGGCGCACGCGTCCATGGCGACGTGCGAGGGGAATGCATGTACCGCGACGACTGCCGCGGAGTGTGTTGCACACTGCCTCATCGCCGCACAGGTTGGTGGTGATCCGGCGGTGCTCCTGCCGCTGCGAACGTGGGCACCGATGCTCCTCCTCGCGGTCACCCTCGCGTGCTTCGGCGCAGCGTTCGTGCGTCATCCGCAGCTCGCCGTCTCCCGCGCGCGTCCGGATCCGCATCGGCTCCTCACGACCATCAAACGCGAATAGGGTTCTCTCCGGCACGGAACGATGTTCACGCGTCGGCTGCGCGTGTGAACGTTCCGTGTTTTTGTATGCTTGAGCTGAACCCCATATGCAACGCATCATCCTCATCCTCCTCGGCATCGGTGCTATCATCGCGGTCGTCGTTGGCAGCACGGCTATCGGCGCGACGCGTCGCGATGGCACGAATGCCGCCGTCATCGCGCAGCCGAGTACCGCCATCGTGTACACATCCCCCACGTGCGGGTGCTGCGCGAACTACATTGCGTACCTCAAGCGCGTTGGGTACTCCGTCGAGGTTCGGTCCGTTGATGATGCGCAGCTCGCAGCCGTCAAGGACGATCGCGGCGTCCCCGCAACCGGTCGGAGCTGTCACACTGCCGAGATCGCCGGCTATACTATTGAGGGTCATGTGCCCGTCGAGGCGATTGACCGTCTCCTCGCGGAGCGACCGGCCGTGCGCGGCATCGGCCTTGCCGGTATGCCGTCCGGATCGCCGGGCATGCCGGGAACCAAGACGGCGACGTTCGACGTGTACGCATTCGCCACGAGCAGCACCATGACACCGTTCGGAAAGTTTTGAGCATGGTAATGATAGACCAGTATGAAAACGATGTACCAGATTACAGGAATCCACTGCGCGAGCTGCGTAGTGAAGATCGAGAAGGCACTCCGGAGCGTCCCGGGCGTGACGGAGGCGAACGTGAATTTCGCCACGGAGACCGCCACGGTGGAGGGCGATGCGTCGGCAGAGGAACTTGGGCGCGCCATTGCACGCGTTGGTGGATACACACTCGTTCCGGTGGAGTAGTGCAATATGACAACTCCCACACACGATCACACGGCAATGCTCCGAGAACGGAAAGCCGCCGAGCTTCGCGCGCTTTCGCGGAAGCTCGTCATCGGCGCGGTGCTTTCCGTCATCATCGTGCTCGGTGCATTCCCGCAGCTCCTGCGCATTGTTGGACTCAGCTCCACCGCGGAGTTCCTCGCGCAGCCGGTGCTCCTCTTCCTCCTGACGCTCCCCGTGCAGTTCTGGGTTGGCGCGCAGTTCTACCGAGGACTCTGGCTCCTCGTCCGCTACCGCTCCGCGGACATGAATACGCTCATCGCGGTGGGAACACTCGCCGCATTCGGGTACTCCGTCGTCGCAACGTTCGCGCCGCAGGTCTTCACGCGCGGCGGACTCGCACCCGACCTCTACTACGACACGGCGGCGGTCATCATCACGCTCATCCTCCTCGGCCGATACCTCGAGGCGCGCGCGAAGGCGGGAACCGGTGAGGCGATTCGGAAGCTCATGGGGCTTCAGGCGCGAACCGCGCGCGTCCGTCGCAACGGCGTCGAGCAGGACATCCCCGTAGAATCGGTGGCGATTGGCGACGAGATCATCGTGCGTACCGGCGAGAAAATCCCCGTTGACGGCACCATCATCGAAGGCGCGGGGAGCATTGACGAATCCATGGTGACCGGCGAGTCCATGCCGGTGGAGAAGGGGATCGGCGCGGATGTTGTGGGGGCGACGGTGAATCGCTCGGGGCTCTTCACGATGCGCGCGACGAAGGTGGGCAAGGACACCGTCCTCCAGCAGATCATCCGGCTCGTCCAGGAGGCGCAGGGGTCCAAGGCACCGATTCAGCGCATCGCGGATCGCGTTTCCGGCATCTTCGTTCCCGTGGTGTTCGCGATCGCGCTTCTCACGTTCATCGTGTGGTGGGTGTGGGGTCCCGCGCCGGCGTTCACCATTGCGCTCCTGAACATGGTTGCGGTGCTCATCATCGCATGTCCGTGCGCGCTCGGCCTTGCGACACCCACGGCAGTCATGGTCGGTATCGGGCGCGGTGCGGAACGCGGGGTGCTCATCAAGGATGCGAGCGCACTGGAACTCCTCCACGGGGTGGAGATCGTCGTCCTCGATAAGACCGGCACGCTCACGCGAGGCACGCCGGCGGTGACAGACATCGTCGGCGATCTCGTGTCCGTCCTCCCCGCGGTTGCGGCACTCGCATCGCGTTCCACGCACCCACTCTCGCAGGCAGTCACGGCGCACGTCGCAAGAACCGGCGCGACGATGCCGACGGTATCCGAGTTCCAGGAAGTTGCCGGTCAGGGCCTCCGCGGTCAAGCGAACGGAATGACCGTGCTCCTCGGGAACGCCGCGCTGCTCGAAGGTGCCGCCGTGGACATCACGCCGCTCCAGGAACAAGCGCACGCGCTCGCGGAGCACGGGAAGACCCCGCTCTACGTCGGCGCAAACGGGAAAGCGGTTGGTCTCATCGCAGTCGCGGATACGCTGAAGCCCACATCGGTAGAAGCGATCGCCGCGCTGCGAAAACTCAAGATCGAGGTCATCATGGTGACGGGCGATCATGCGATAACGGCGCAGGCGATCGCACGCGAGCTTGGCATGGATCGCGTGCTCGCCGAAGTGAAGCCGGAGGACAAGGCCGCGCAGATCGCCGCGCTTCGGGCCGGCGGAAAGCGCGTCGCGATGGTGGGCGATGGCATCAACGACGCACCGGCACTCGCAGCGGCGGATGTCGGCATCGCGATGGGCACCGGCACCGATGTCGCGATGGAATCGGCGGGTATCACGCTCATGCGCGGGGACCTCATGGCGATCGTCGAGGCGATCCGGCTCTCCCGCGCGACGCTCCGGCACATCATCCAGAACCTCTTCTGGGCGTTCGGGTACAACGTCGTCCTCATTCCGGTTGCCGCTGGCATCCTCTACCCGTTCACGGGCACGCTCCTCAACCCCATGCTCGCCGCGGGAGCGATGGCGTTCTCGTCCGTCTCCGTCGTCCTCAACTCGCTCCGGCTGAAGCGCGTCCGTCTGTGATCTCTGTTCTCCCCCCTCCGCTACCCTCTCTCCTATGCCCTCACCTACTCCCCACTGCTCGCAGTGTGCAACCGCGCCGTCGTATGGCGCGTTCCTCACCTGTTGCCTCCGGGACGCGACGCACTACCCTGCGGAGCAACGCATGGTGCGCTACATGCTCGGCACGCTTGTCCTCCTCGGCGGCCTCGCGCTCCTCGCGGTCACCGGCCTCCTCTCCGGCATCTCCGGTGCAGTGCAGCGCGTCGCACCCTCCATTCCCTACGTCCTCGTGAGCACCATCGCGGTCGCGGGAGCGATGTGGCACCTCAAAGCGGTGCGTCGCGACCTCTCGGAGATGGTCGCCATGATGGTCGGCATGACCTTCGGCATGATCGGGGGATTCCTCGCGGGGTACCTCGTCGGCGCGACGAACGGCATGTTCACCGGCTCCGTCTTTGGCGTCCTCGTCGGGTGCGCGCTCGGGTGGATTGCCGGCGACTGCTGCGCGATGATGGCGCGCATGGAGGGGCTCATGGCCGGTCTCATGGCCGGTGTCATGGGCGCGATGACCTCCGTCATGCTCCTCAACGATCGCATCGCGTGGTTTACGCCGTTCCTCCTCGTCATCGCACTCATCATCCTTTCCGGCCTCGCGTACCTCATCCATCGCGAGCACCTCGAACGACAGGGCGGGATCGCGGTGGTTCGTGCGAGCGGATTCACGTTGTTCTTTGTCTCCTGTTTCGCCGCGAGCGCGTTGACGATTGTCATCATGGTGTACGGGCCACGCTCGTTCCTCTTTCTCTCCTAGTGCATACTCTGATCCTCCCCCTCTCCATGTATCCATGGGGAGGGGGAGCGAGAGGGGGAGGGGCATAAACATATGAAAGAATCACGCATACACCCTATGACACGCCAACAGTTCTTCACGACGAGCGGAATGATCGCGATCGCGCTCGTCATCGGTGCCAGCGCGCTCGGGATTGGGCAGCGCATCGCCGCGAGCGCATCGGCAGCAACATCCGTGGTGGCTGCCCCACGCGGTGACGGATCGGTGCAACGCGTCGCGCTCGGCTACGACGGACGCAATTACACTCCGGAGACGATCCGCGTGCGCCGCGGCGTCCCCGTCGAGATCACCGCAGACCTCGCCACCCTCCGTGGATGCTTCACGTCGTTCGTCATCCCGGATCTCAACCTCTGGACGCAGTTCACGACCGCGCGTCCGACGTTCGCGTTCACGCCCGATCGCGCCGGCACCTTCCGCTTCACCTGCGCGATGGGCATGGGCTCCGGTCGTCTCATCGTGGAAGGGTGATATGCGAAACACCGGTACCACCTGCGCTGCGTTCGGAGGAGCGTTCGGCGTCCTCTGCCCCACATGTATCCCCGCGCTCGCGGTGCTCCTGCCAACCGTGGGCTTGGGATTTCTCGCGGACGCGACCGTGACGCGCATCCTCCTCCTCATCGCGGTTGCCGTTTCCCTCATCGCGCTCCACCGCTCCGCGCTCGTCCATCGTCAACAGCACGTGTTCATCGTCGGCGTCATCGCGGCCATGGGCATCATCGCAGGCCGCATGGTGTTCCTGGAGCCCTGGCTCATCTATGGATCAAGCGGCGGACTCCTCGTCGCCGCGGTGCTCGATTGGAAAGCGTATCGGCGCGTATCGCATCCCAAAACCGCGTGAGCACAAAAGAACGCCCCGCTCCGATGGTCATCGGAGCGGGGCTGGTGGATTTACGCGCGGAACGTCGAGGTGGCGAAGGTGAATACGAACGGTTCACCGCGATGTGGCCCACGATCGTATCGGACGACGTTCTCGACGCACACGGATCGGAAGTGCTCTTTCAGGATGTTCTCTGCGAGGACGTGAGGGAGGTACCATCCCTCCCCACGTGCGGCCGTCCTTCCATCCTGGAGCTGGAGGAGGATGACGGTACGCAGGATGTTAGATCCGATCGACACGGGGATTTCTTCCTGCTCCGGTGTCTTATGGACGATCGTCACCTTCGCGATGTGTCTGCCATGCTGCTGAAGCAGCGCACGGAGCTGCATGCTCGTTGTATCCTGCATGGTTGCACCAACCTTTCCAGAATGAACTGCTTTCGAGTGTACCACACGGAGTTGATCTCGTCAACATGGCAGGGTAGGGTAGGGATGTGGTTGATCGGCGACAAATGGAGAGGTGTCCGAGTGGTTTAAGGAGCACGCTTGGAAAGCGTGTGTACCGCAAGGTACCGCAGGTTCGAATCCTGTCCTCTCCGCCAAAATTCGGAATTCAAATTTCCGCCAAAAATATGGTCGGCGCGAAGCGCCGTCTGTTCTGCATTCCCCCCAAAA
>JAUSKG010000012.1 GCA_030647005.1 bacterium | reverse complement strand
CTCCTCATCCGTCCCTCCGTTGCAGTCGTTATCCAGCCCATCGCACATTTCGGGCTCCGGACCTCCCGCGGATGCACCGCAGACCACCGCCCGTCCATCCGGCGTACATCCCCACGTCCCCGCGCGCGCACAGGTACCGATCCCCACAACGCAGATGTTCCCGATGCACGGGGATTCCGGAAGATCGGGAGAGCAATCCCTCCACTCCTCATCGGTCTCCCCATCGCAGTCATCATCCACGCCGTTGCACATCTCCGGGACGGGCAATCCCGCATCCGCGAGGCACGTTGCCGTGATCCCGTTCTCTTCACACCAAAACACCCCATCGCGAAGACACCCTCCCACTCCTGCGGTACAGGGATCCCCAAGGGTATACGGAGCATCTGGTGTCTCCCACTCCCCATCCGTCACCCCATCGCAGTTCTCATCCACCCCATTGCAGAATGGTTCCATGATTCCCGGAGCAATCCCCGCGTCCGCGTCATCGCAATCACCGTCTGCGACGGTGAACCCATCGCCATCGCGATCGAGCGTTGTGGGATCGAAGGGGGTGGGGGGACAGGTGGCCCAGAGGGTTGTTTCGGAACAGGTCGGTGAGAAGCTAGCAGGATCTCCACGGATAGGAATAACCAATCCGCTATAGGGATCAACGGCGCGACCGGATGGATCGCGAACCTCAAAATGAAGATGGTTTCCTGAGGAGAATCCAGTATCATCTGAGTAGCCGAGCAGCTGTCCTGCCTGCACAGCATCGTCCTTCACGACGAGAATCCTCGGAAGCATGTGCCCATATCGTGTCTCATATCCGTTCGTGTGGCGAATACGGATGTGGTTTCCGTAGGAAAGACCAGCACTAGATTCACCGGCCTCGAGACCATCATCAACGCGAAAAACTGTACCTGTGGCTGCTGCGCGAATCTCTGTTCCTCGCGGAAACAGATAATCAATGCCGACGTGGCATGTGGTGAGCAAGTAGTTACCACAACACGCGCTACAGTTGATGTCGTAGACGGTAGACGATGGATACCAGAGAAACGGGTCTGCTCGACTCCGCGCCCCAGCAAGCAACAGCACACTAACGAATATGAGCGCAACGAATGTCTTCGTGTTCACGTATAACCTCCTCGAGTCATCGGTACATGAAGCTGCTAACCATGTGCAGAACAACATTAGCATCTATTCCTCCAACTTCCATTGTGTATCCATCGTGTTGCCACAGGTAGAGAGACATTGGTAAGGAATAAAAGTCGTCATTGTACATGATGTGACGCATCGTAGTGCTTGCGATGTCTACGTTCTCGTCAATCGTGATAGCGTCAAGCTTGGCGATAATGTCGTCGATTGCAACCGGAGTACGCGCAATCCACGCCTCTGCTGGATACTCGGTCGCCGTTGAAGGTGCTGGTGTTGAGTGGAAGCTACTTGAGATTTCCCCGAACGCATTTGGTGTGCTGCGTTCCTCCACATACCACCCCTCTGGATACGGCACACGGAGACCCAGAGCGGGACTGTCGTGGGTCGCCCAAACGGCAGGGATGGTGGTGGCATCTGCGTTGGTGGTGTCGTCATCCTCCGTGGTATCGCCGGACCCATTTGCGGGCACATCACCCACTGGCACCGCGGACCTTCGGAGATCGCAGCCGGCACCGGCGAAGATGACCACGAGGGCGAGCGCAATCAGTGCTTGATTCGTTGTTCTGTTGTGAATGGACAGCATATTCCTCCTTTGCGTTTGCGGGGTTAGCATACCATGGGTTGGGGTGAATCGCACGTTATTGTGAAAACCGTGTCCAGTCCGTTTGTTTCTATTCGCACATTCGCGCGAATGAGAGCATGATGTGGATTGATGACATGGTACAGGATACGGTTTTTTCGCAGTTACCAATCCGGATCTATGCCAGTAATCATCTCCCCCGAATACACCATGACGGGCCGCGAAGAACCTGAGGAACATCCCGCATCATTCACTCGTACGGCTTCCCTGGAGCAGTGTGTGCGTCGTGCATACACTGCTACACGTCCACTATTCTGCGGCGCGAAACTTGCAACAGTATACATACCCTCAGGAACAACAAGCTGATATCCGACGCGATAACGATATCGTGCATCGTACAACTGTTCGTCAGTACAATGGCGACGCTTTGTCTCAACGTGCTCAGCACATACCACCTGAAACGCAACGAAGTGCGAAGGATAACTCAACGAACCCTCAATGATGCCGACACCATCACGTACCATCTGATCATAAGTGATGGGTGGCACCGCATACCGCGATCCGGCTATATCCGGTAGTCCCGCAAATGCATCGCCTTCTTCTTGGGAATGCGCGTTCATAGATGGAATCTCCAGGCCTACCACCATCGAAGTTGTTGGATCGGTAGGGGCGTGAATCCGCCATGCTCGCGGCACGACGATCACTACGCCAATGATCACCAACAACACTATAGTGATGTTACCGAAATGCTTCCACATACCATCTCGACGTAACAGCATAAAAACCGTTTCAAGTCCGTTTATTTCTAGTCGCTGGAGAACGGAAGCCAGAGAATACCCTCAGCGTCAATTTTTGACGGTTGATTGGTACTTGTATGGCCGGGATTGCCGCGTCGCTTGCTGACTCGCTCCTCGCAATGACAGGAGGGGTTGGGGTTGTTGCGAGGAGCTACTGCACGGTGATGACGATGGGGGTGGTTTGGATGGTGTAGGGTTTGTCGAGGGTTCCGGTGGCGCCGATTTCGGTTTGGACGTCGAGTTGGATGCGGCCGGTTTTGGGGAGGCCGGGGAGGGATGCAGCGGTGTGGAGGGGGATGGTGAAGTTGATGGTGGCCTGCGCGCCGGGGGCGAGTTCGGTAAGTGCGGGGACGTTCGCGGGAGTCCAAACGATGGTGCCGCGGCGCAGGCCGGCGGCGCGTTGTTCTCCGGTGACGGTTCCGTTGGCTCCGTCCTCGATCGCGTTGAAGTTGAGGATGCTCCGTTCAGCGACGGAGGATGCGTCGAGGATGGCGCGTACGGTGAGGTTGCGCACCGTCGTATCGCCATCGTTCCGCATGGCGATACGGAATCGTAGGGATTCGCCGGACGACACGGTGAATCCGTTCGTTTGATCGTTGGCCGTTGCGAGGAGGAGCACGTCACCGCCGATGACGTCCGTCTCCGCGTTCGCCGATGCGATGGTGATGGCGTGACCTTGGGGGGTGACGGTTGCTCGTGCGCGGAGGTGCGCTTCGTCGCCGGAGAGGAATCGTCCGTGGACGGTGACGGTGCCGGTCATGTCGCCTGTGAGTGCCGCGATGTTCCACGTTGACTCGCGTGCATCATCGCGCACGGGCTCTGTGGAGGTGATCGCGAACGTTTGGGGAATCTCGAGGGTGATCGCGATGTCCGTGCTCGGTTGGCCGGCCACGTGCGCGTAGGTGATGGTGTAGGTGACTTCTTCGCCGGGCACCGTGGTTTTTGGCCCCTCGAGTGCGAGTGTGACAGGGCTCGCGCCGAGCGCGGTGGTTGCCTCGGTGCGTTCCTCGAAGTTCGCGTTGAAGTTTCCCGGGCGGTAGATGGCGGTTGCGGCGATACGCGCAGGCGTTCCGGGCTCGCCGTAGAGGTGGCCACGGAGTTCAATGGTGTTGCTCGCGTTGCCCTCGATGGTGCCGATCGTCCATCGCGTGCGCTGCCCGGCGTCCGGTTGCGGTTCCGCTGATGCGAGGAGGTAGCCGTCGGGGAGCACCAACTCTACCGTGGTAGAGGTGATGGGCACGCGGCCTTCGTTTGCGACCGTCACGCGGTAGGCGACGGCATCGCCGAGCTGTGCGATGGGTGGTGCGTCAATGGTAATGGCGATGCGGCCGGTGCGCGTGGAGGAGGTGGGTCGGAAGACGACGAAGCTCGCCCAGGCAGCGACGGCGAGGAGCGCGAGTGCGATGAGTCCGCTACCGATGACCACGCGTTTCCACGGGTGCTCACGACGGTCGAACCGACGCGGATCGCGCAAGTTGCCGTTGCGGTCGCGATAGAGGCGTTCCACGGCATCGCTCGCAGCACTGCGGTGCGATGGAGTTTTTGCGCCGTTGCGTTGGCGCGTTTCGGTACGCGGATGACGTCGTCTCGCCATAGCAATGGGTAGCGTCCTACCGCGGTGCGATCATCGCGCCCGTAGAGAGGTCGGTGCGGAGTTCATCCATGAACCGCCAGGCGTGTTCGTCGCTCGCGGTGAGATTGGCTGCGGTCCAAGATGCGTTCCAGACGGGATCGAGGGTGAGCGTATGGGTGAACGCGGCGCGCGTGCCTGGTTGTTTCTGGACGTAGAGCGAGTAGGGCTGCGGGTCTGCTGGCTGGGTACTACCGAGGAAGCCCGCGCGCGCACGGGCATAGTGCCAAGGGAGCTCGTACGTGAGCGTGACGGTGCGCTGCTCGCCGAGCGGCGTGAGGACCCATCCACCGAACGCGGTGCGCCCAAACTCCTCGGTGATGCGTACTGGTGCGTTCGCATCGATACGGGGGTTGAGCTCTGCGGCGAGGAGGTGTTGGTCCGGCAGCGCGTCTGCAGCGGGGTCCTCGAATGCATCGCCGGGCGGGAGCTCGAACCCATCGGCGCGGAGGAGCGTTGCCCCGCGGGGGACGTAGACGCGGAGGTAGTCCACGTGCTGCTTCGCGATGAGTTTGGCGAGCGGTGTCGCACCGGGTGGCGGTGTTTGGCCGGTATGCGTGCGTGTGATCGTCACCGTGTCGATGAGCCGTCCGTCCGCGCTGAGCTGCGCGTCGTGCCTGATGGTCTCCCGCATGACATCGTCGGACTTCCCGCCACCGATGTTCGCGTGGTAGACCGCGAGCGCGTCGCCGCGTACCTGCTGTATTGCGCCGTCCCACCCCGCACTCGCGACGAATCGTTGGACATCGTCCTCCGTGAATGCGAGGAGGAGGTCCCGCTCATTGAGTGCGCGGAGGAGGAGGTCCACGAGTGCGATGCGCGTCGCGCCGTTTCCGCTTGCGTCGTCACTCGTTGCGAGGGTGAGGAGGCGCGAGAGTACTGCCGGTGCGAGCTCGCCGAGGAGCGCCTTCGGTGCGCCAGTCGCACGCGCGGCACTGCTCTCGACGGTGTTCGTAATGGTCGCGAGAACATCCGCGGAGGAGAAGGTCTGCCCGTTCACGGTGATCGGTCCGGTCTGCGCGAGGATTTGCTCGAGGAACGGTGCGTTGATGGCGACGACGGCATCCACGGATGGGCCGTTCGAGTGCTCGTAGAACCAGCGGAGCTTTGCTGCGGATGTCGGGAAGTCCGGGAACCAGTTCGCATCGTGGAATTGCCAGGTATCCGAGAGGAGGAGGAGCGGTTCCGGCGGTTGGACGCGCGTGCGTGTCATGCCGGAGATGTCATAGGAGCCACCGCCGGGCACCTCGAGCGCGGTGATGGCCCCATGGCGGACATCGAGGAGCGCGATGGACCCGATGAACCCGCCCGTGGGGCGCAGCTCGGCGGGATTCTGGAAGACAAAGAGGATGCGGCGATTGCGATCGAAGCCGCCGAGTGCCTCGGTGATGGCGAGGAGTGCCTCGGCGTTCGTGATGGTCGTGCGCGCGCCGCGGAGCGTGTCGGCGAGGTCTGGTGCGGCGAGGTCGAGGTCTCCCTGCGCGGCATCGGCGCGAGCGGATGCGGTGGTGAAGGCCGCGCGTGCGGCGCGGAAGTACGGCAGCGCGCTCGCGTCCCGGGGATCAATGGATGCGAGGAGCGCGAGGCCGCGGGTGGCGGCGCTGCTCGCGTCCGTCAGTGCGAGGCCGGCGCGGTGGGCGGCCGCTGCGCGTCCGAGGATCGTGGACCCCACGAAGGGGATGTGGCGAGCGGCATTGAGGAGGCGCATCGGTACCGGCCCCACGGCATTCGGGAGGTCTTTGATGGCATCGTGGGCGCGATCGAACGCAACGATCGCATCGGCGAACGACGACTGTGCGAGCGCGCTTCCGCCGTCGCGCATGGCATCGAGCACCGTTGCGGTCGCGCCGAGGACGCGTCCCTGCATGGCGGGGAGCGCGCGGCCGCCCCACCCGAGAATCTTGAGCGGGAGGAGCACCGCGAGCAGGACGGCGGCGAAAGTGGCCACGTGCGCGAATCGCGTGGTGGGGAGATGGAGGAGCGACGTCGTGGCATCGCGCCATTGGCGCACGACGTTTGCGAAGCGTGGGGTGCGCGGGAGCACGGTCACTGCTCGCTGCACGCGACGGGGCTCAGCGGATTGCGCAGACGGTGCGGCGAGGAGTGTCCGGGCGGTGTGGTACCACTGCCAACCGAAGGCGCGCCAGCAGAGTTCGAGGGGCCCAGCGACGACATTGACGATGAGGAGCTCATCGTACGGGGAGGGAATCTTGGGCCACGGAGCCGCATCGGTGGTGCGCTGTGCGAGACGCTCGCGCGTCTTCACGCTCGCGGCGGTGACGGTTGTTCGGACGCGGCGCTGCGTGGTGGTTGCCGTGGACTGGAGCACGGCGAGGAGGTTTGGCGCGATGCGCGCGGGCGCGCGTTGCTGTTGCGGCCGCGCGATGCGTAGGAGGTGCGTTGATGGGGCGGCACCGTGCGTGCCGGCATCCATCGGAATGGCAAATGGCGTGGGCGCGGTGGAGTGACGGGCTCCCGCGGGGGGCGCGGCAAGCGGTTGCGGCGTGCGCGCCACGGGTGTCGTTCGGAGTACGATGCGCGGTACTGGCACTTCCGAATGCTCGAGTAGCGGCGCGCGGATGAGCACCTCCGGCGGACGAGCGGGTGCGGGGGTTCGGACAGGGCGCGGGAGTATCTCTGCAGCGTGGGCGGCTCGGACGGCTGGCGGGCGCACCGCTTGCTGGGCGACGTGTGGCAGCGTCGCGTCCGCCGCATCGGCGATGAGCGTTGCGATCGAGGTTGTCGGGTGGGGGATGGACTCCCACTCCGGCAATGCTCCATCGGCTTCGTCCGTAGTCGTGACGAGGTTCTCCTCTGCGAGGTACTCCTTGAGCCACGGGTGGATGCCCGGGAGGAGGAGCGCGGTCGAGAACGCGTCTACGGTTCCCCGCGGACGTGTTGCGGCGCGTTTGGTGGTTCGACGTGTGGCCATGGTGTAGCGGGTGATCGTGCGCGGAGGAGCGTCGTAACTTCTCGGTATGCCAGGAGCGTCTCCTGTACACACGCACCCCAGGTGAAGCGGTGTGCACGCTTCGTTCTCTCTATCGTATCATAGGAACCCCGTGAAGTGATCGTTGTGACGATTTGCTCCACGAGTGATTTGTCATTGTTTTTCGTAAAAAACAAAGCGGCATCCGCGAGAATCTCTCGATGGATGGGGATATCTGACGCAATGACCGGTGTGTCCAGTGCGAGTGCTTCCACAGGCGGAAGCGCGAAACCTTCATCGAAACTCGCCGTCACGTACGCTGCTGCACCGCGCAACAATTGTGTTCGCTCCTCATCCGTCGCGGGACCAAAGAAGACGACCGCATCATGTGGGAAGTCGTGCGCGACAACCTCGCGGCGTAGGCGTCGGGAGAAATCATCTTCACGGCCGACGAGCACGAGTCGGAGTCCGGGAATGCGCTTGCGTGCCTCCGGCATCACGCGGATGAGCTGCTCGACGTTCTTGTGTGGGTACGCATTGCCGATGTAGAGGAGGTAGGGTGGCACTGCGCGGTTGCGGCGTTCACCGGCACCGGATGTACTGCCGCCCCCGCGGTGATCGATGCCGAGGTACGTCGGGATGACCTTCTCTGGAAGTACGCCGAACCGTTTGACGATTTGATCCTTCACGGTCTGCGACGGCGTGAGGATGCGGAAGCTTTCGTGGACGGCGTGCGCGAGGATGCGTTGGTACATTGCGAACTTCACGCGGAATCTCAGTGGCCCGAGCGTTGATGCGCGGGCGCTCGGGTGGTTGAGGAGGATGAGGTCATGGATTGTCACGATGAACGGCGCGCGGTATACGCGCGGGTGGTCAAAGTGCGTGAAGTGCATGAAGTCCACATGCGCGTTACGGATGACGCGCGGGAAGTGCGTCTGCGCCGCGACCGAGTACGGTCGGAAGTCCGCGAGCACTTTCGTCCAGTGCTCATTCGGACATACGAACTCGCGGTACCCCGCTGCCTGGAGGAAGACCACGAACTCCATCATGGCATGGGTTTGCGGGAGCCCCGCGAACTGCGCGAGGAGCTCCTGGGTGTACCGCCCAATCCCTGTGCCGGACTCCACGCCGTAGAGTCGTGCGTCTATGCCGATGCGTACCATATACGTCCATGGTATACTATGGATGCTCGCCTCGTTCACGATCCGTACTCCCTTGTGCCCCATCCCCAGCAACATACGATGACCGCGCTCCTGCAGTTCGTGAACGATCCGCCACCGCGCGTGCCGGAGCCGGTGACGCGTGCGCTCGTCGCCGCCTACCAGCAGTTTCGTACCCATCCGCCTGCATCGGCGCAGGAGGTGGAGCACGCGCTCATTGCATTCGGGCGGCTCCTCTGGCCCTACCGCAAGGCCTTTGAGGCACTCATCCGCACGGAGCTCGCGGCGAATGATCATGCGTTGTTCACAAAACGTTTGACGAGTACGATGCGTGAGCACTTCGCAGCGTTCAAGGCGACGGGTCGCTCGCTTGCGGACCTCCACGATGCCGGTACCGTGGGGTCGTTCTTCCCCGCGGGAGAGTGGGGGGCACTCTGCACGCTCCTCCTGGATGCTCGGCGGGATGCCCAGGTGCATGTGCGTGAGCAGGTTGATGCGCAGCCCGCGGCGTACGACCGACTCGTGCGTGAGTACCAGGCGATCCTCCACGAGATTGACGAGCACCTCGCCGCACTCCGGCGACTCGCAGAGCGCGTGGGCGAGGATACGGAGGTGCGTGAGCACATCGTCGAGGCACTCCGCGGATTTGATCTTGGGTTTGTGCATCTCGCGGAAGCACCGACGGCGAGCGAGGTCTGCGCTGCGGTGGAGACGTACCGCGACAGGGGCGAGCGGGAGCGCGTGCGCCGGAAGGTGCACGGCGCGCGGATTTTTTGATCGTGGGCTAGCGAGCCATGCGCTCAGTGAGGATGTGATGGAGTTGTTCCGCTGCGTCGTTCCACTGGTACTTCCGCGCCTGTGTACTACCACGTGCGATGAGCGTGGCATGGAACGCCGCATCGGTCGTCACGAGGCGGAGCGCGCGAGCGATCGCAGCGGGATCGCGCGGGTCCACGAACAGCGCGGCATCGCCGAGGACCTCCGGGAGCGAGCCGTGCGCAGAGGCGATGACCGGCACGCCCGCGACCATGGCCTCGAGCGGCGGGAATCCGAAGCCCTCCCAGAAACTTGGCACGACGAAGCATGTCGCCCGCGCGAGGAGCGCGGTTTTTTCATGCTCCGCGACCGCGCCGATGAGGTGGATGCGGTCCGCTGCCGGCGAGCGTGTGATCTGTCTGCGGAGCGCACGCACTGCACTGCCGGACTTGCCGGCGATGACGAGGTGCAGTGGCGTGTCGAGCAACTCGAAGGCGGCAACGAGTCCATCGAGGTTCTTGCGCGGTGAGATTTCCGAGAGCGAAAGGATGAACGGAAATCCCTCCGGAAGGATGCAGCACAATGCGCAGCTCAGGGGAGGAGCCGACGCGTCATCGTGTGTGCAGTCGATCCCCGGCATGATGACATGCACCTTCGCCTCGGGGATGCCGTACGTTTCGATGATATCGCGTTTCGTCGTCTCCGACACCGCAACGATTGCATCTGCGCGGTGGAGGAGCTTGTGCGGTCGTAGGAGGCGATGCCACGCGCGCTGGCGAGTCGTGAAGCAGTCCGGGAAGTGTTCAAAGCTGAGGTCGTGCACGGTGACGACGATGCGTGTTTTGGGGTGGAGAAACGGGATGTAGTCGAGGTTGGGGAGCCACGCGACATCCGGTGCCAGGCGTCCGGCGGGAACGCTGAGGGCGTGGGCGACCTTGAACACCTTGTTTGGTAATCGCCAAATGCGCCACCGCGCGTGGGGTGCGGTAAATGTGGGGAGGTGTGCGGCGGGTGCTACGAGCCCATTCGCGAAGAGCTCGTACGCATTGCCGCGGTCCCTGCGGAGGAGGTGCCGCGTGAGGTCTTCCGCGTAGTGCGCAACACCCCCGCGGGGTGGGGGCGACTGGAGACAGCGGAGGTCAATGAGGATGCGCATGCTCAAAACATATTCTCTTCAGGCAGTATCCCGTGCGGGCGTTGGTGCGTCAAGTCCGCGAAATGTGGTCCATCGGTCCTCCACGTACCGTGCGATCCTCTCGCGAAACACGCGCGTGTCGAACTGTTCGGCGTGCGCGCGGATGCGGGCGGGGTCGAACGTCCCGCGCATGGCGCGGAAGCGGAGGAGTGCGTCTGCGAGTCCCTCCCAGGACTGCTCGTCAAAGAAGATGCCGGTCTCGTTGGCGATGACCGTCTCGACGGCGCCGCCACGCCGGAACGCGATGACCGGCCGCCCGCTCGCCATGGCTTCCACCGGCGTGATACCGAAGTCCTCCTCCTGTGGGTGGATGAACGCGATGGCGTTGGCGAGGAGCTCGCGCTTCTCCGCCTCGGTCGCGTAGCCCTTGAAGGTGATCGTGGGGCCGGCGAGCTCGCGGAGTCGCGCTTCGTCCTCGCCCTTCCCGACGATGACGAGCGGGAGCTTCAGGCGATTGCACGCCTCGATGGCGATGTCTACCTTCTTGTACGGTCGCAGCCGCGAGACGAGGACGTAGTACCCGCCGCGACCGTCGCCGACGCGGAAGTAGCCGGTGGACACGGGCGGGTAGATGACATCCGCATCGCGGCCGTAGTACTTCTTGATGCGTCCGGCCACCCACCGTGAGTTCGCAATGAAGTGATCTACCCGCTGCGCGGCTTGGTAGTCCCACATGCGGAGCCGCGAGAGCATCATGGGGAGCACGAGGCGGACGCGACGGCGTTGCGGGAGTTTCTCGAGGTACTCGTGCGTGTCGGACCAGAGGTAGCGCGTCGGCGTGTGGCAGTAGCAGATGTGGAGCTGGTGCGGGTGCGTGATGACGCCCTTCGAGAGCGCGCTCGACGACGAGAGGACGACATCGTACGCCGCGAGGTCGAACGTCTCGAACGCCGTGGGCATGAACGGGAGAAACCACTTGAAGTACCGCCTGCCACCCGGGAGACGTTCGATGAAGCTCGTCTCGATGCGGCGGTCGTGGAAGAAGTCCGCGACCTGCGCGGGGTCGTAGAGGAGCGTGTGGATCGGTGCGTGCGGGTAGATGTCCGTGAGCGTGAGGAGGACTCGTTCCGCCCCGCCGATCTGGTTGAGGTGGTCGTGGACCAATGCGAGGCGCATAGCGAGGTGCGAAGGGTGATGGTAGCATGGTACCAAGATCGTCAGCGCGCTCCAGTATGCTTGATTCTCGACCCGAGGCCATTGCGGTCAAAGCCATCATCGTCAACGATGCGGGGCGATTGTTGATGCTCAAGCGGCGACCGAACGATGTCCATCACCCCGGGCAGTGGGACCTCCCGGGTGGACGACTCTCGCCGCAGGAGGACCCGTACGCGGGGTGCCGGCGCGAGGTGCATGAGGAGGCGGGGCTCGATGGTGAGCCCACGCAGGTCCTCGACGTGCACTTCTTCACGCGCGATGATGGGCAGGCCATCACGATGTTGATTTTTCTCTTTGCGGCGCAGTCGGCCGACGTGCGGTTGTCGGAAGAGCACACGGAGTACCGGTGGGTGACACCTGAAGAAGCGGCGGTGCTCCAAGCGCGATGGGTGCCGCGCGTGCTCGAGCGATACGAGCGATGGGCGCGGGGTGGTACATGAAAAGGAAGACCGCCCGACATGCGTCGGGCGGTCTCATCGTCTCACGGCGGTTTGCGCGTGTCGGTGCGCTTCGGCACTCCGTGGTGTCGCGCGATGAGGGTGCTATTCGTGGTGATGACGAGCATGTCCGCTCGTACGGCATCGCGGTGCGCGCAGAGGACATGGAGCATGAGCATCGCGATGTCAATCGTGTGGACGGCGTCGGTGCGCTCCTGCTCCGTTGTTGGGTCGGAAATGTCCCGGAGGAGCTCGCGTGCACGCACGAGACGGGCCTTGAGGTCACTGAGGGTCGAGCATGCGGTCGGTTCCATGGCGTGATCCTCCTTGCGGCTCAGCGGCGAATAATGATCTGCATGACGCGGACGGTGGTGTTCGGGCCGTAGCCACCACGGATGGACGGGAGATTGATGACCTCTTCCGCTTGAGCCCCCAGCTCGATGGCGTTGCGTGGGAGTGCAGCGATTCCATTGCTGAGTCGTTCCCAGGTTTCGAATGTGACGGGAATGAGGGCCTGTCCGCAGAACCCATCGCGTTCGTCGGACTTCGCGGGGTCGTAGATGTGTATGAGTAGTTCCGCGTGCATCACTAAGCTCCTTTCGCTTGTGTAAGGATCATCGTACTGCCTGAACGGTAGCACCGCGTTGGGGCGGCGTCAATACGCCCCCTTTGCACGAAGCACCGCGAATGGGGTGCGGAGGAGGATGACGAGGTCGCGGCCGAGGGTCCAGTGCTCGATGTAGAAGGTGTCAATCCTCGCCTCTTCCGAGAACTCGAGGTCGGCGCGGCCGGAGACCTGGGCGAGTCCGGTGATCCCCGGGCGGAGCGCGAGGACAGCGCGGTGGCGGCGTTCGTAGTCCGCCACTTCCTCCGGCAGGTGCGGACGCGGGCCGACGAGCGACATCGTTCCGGTGAGGACGTTCCAGAGCTGCGGGAGCTCATCGAGTGACCAGCGACGGAGGGCCTTCCCGACGCGCGTCACGCGGGGGTCATTCTTGATTTTGGGCACGGGCCCGCTTCGATCCGACTGCGCACGGAGCTGCTCCCACTCCGCGTGTGCGCCGTGACGCATGGAGCGGAACTTGAGGAACGTGAACGTGCGCCCGCCCTGGCCGACGCGCTCCTGTCGGATGAGGATCGGTCCCCGTGAGGTGATGCGCACCGCGAGCGCGATGAGGAGGAGGATCGGGCTGAGCGCGATGAGGAGGAGGAGCGACGCGGCGACGTCGAACGTGCGCTTCGCGATGCGCCCCCACCCCGTGAGCGGGGTGCGCTTGAGCCCCACGAGCGGAACGCCCGCGAACACCTCCACCTCCACACGCGTCGCTGCGGCGGTGAGGAGGTCTGCGGCAAAGCGGAGCGGGATGTGGTGGTCGTTCGTGAAATCCATGAGCTGCTGGAGCCGCACGGGATCCGGCGGTGTCGTCGCGTCAATGACCTCGTCCACCTTGCGCTGCGTCCAGAGCTGCTCGAGGCGCACCGCGGCGTCGTGGTTGGGGAACGCATCGAACTGCGCCACGATGCGGAAGCCCAAGCTCGGTCGTTTGGCGAATGCGTCCGCGAGCGCGTCTGCGGCGCGGCCGCGGCCAATGAGCGCGATGCGGTGCACGCCGATGCCGTGGGCGAACAGGACGCGCTCCACGATGCGCACGAGGAGGCGGAGCACGGTGACGAACACGATCGCGAGGAGCCAGCTCGCGAGGAGGATGAAGCGTGACGAGAAGAGCTCGCGGGAGAAGAACATGATTGCGAGGATGAGCGCGAACCCCGTGCTCGACCCGAGGACGATGCGGACGAACTCCGCACGCCAGTTGCGTCGCGCAGTCGTCGCGTAGAGTCCGGTGAACGCGAACACGACGATCCATACCGTCGCGATCGCCGCGGCGAGCGGGAGGAACTCGCTGAAGGGGAGCGAGAAGATGATCGGGCGGATGTCCTCAAGCTCCTGGAACCTGATCCGATACGCAAACGCTGCCGCGCCGAGGAGGGCGAGGTAGTCGAGCGGCACGAGGATCGCAGAGATGGTGAGCTCGGAGCGTTTCATGGCGATCACGGTTTTTACTCTCGAACAGCGCACCGTAGCACATCATACCTCTCTTGACAATAGCATAAAAATCCGCTATGGTTGGTGTGTTCGGTGGTTGGGTGATCGCCCTGCTGCCCCTCGGGACAGTGGGGAGGAAAGTCCGAACACCCCATCGGTCGTAAGGCCGATGGAAGGAGGTAGTCGCTAACAGCGACGGGGATGAGGGAGATCGTATGGCGCGCAAGCGCACGACAATCTCCCAGAGCCCACGGAGAGTCCTCCTATCTTGGAGGGGATCCCCGCGCGAGGTCGAGCATCCGGCGCGCGTGGGGACCGCAACAGAAAAGATACCGCCTATGACGATGCCTCGTGTGCATAGGTAAGGGTGAAATCGTGCGGCAAGAGCGCACGCGGGACTGCCCCGTGAGGGGCGTCGTGGCAAACACCTACCCGGTGCAAGGGGAATGACCCCCGCATCGAGCTGCGCAGTAATGCGCAGCCCAGAGAGATGATCACCACCCGCAAGGGAAACAGAATTCGGCTTACAGGCCACCGAACACCAAACACCTCCCGATCGGGAGGTGTTTGGTTTCCGCGTCGCTCACGCGTGGCGCGTGTCTTTTGGGAGCGCGATCGTGGCGACTGCAACGATGCCGAGCATGCTCGCCGCGGCGATGATGAAGCTCAGGTGGAAGACCTCGGTGAGGAGGACGATGATGCCGAAGAAGACGAACCGCGAGAACATGCCGAACGTGTTGCGGTACGTGGATGCGCCGAGCGCGTCCTTGCGCTCACCTGCCTCAAAGATGTTGCTGTCCACGGGAATGGCGATGAGCACGGAGAAGAAACCGATGAGGAAGATGCTCCCGTAGAGGAAGATCGGCGCGTCAATGAGGGGCGGAGCGTCCACATGCAGGCCGTGAGGAGCGCGCCGATGGTAATCGCGTGCGTGCGGTATTCCTTCCGTATGCGTCCGACGAAGAACGTGAAGATGATCGTCGTCACCGCGAGGATGATGGGTACGGCCGCCACCGATGCGATGGTCGCGAACGTGAAGTAGATGAAGAGCGGCCAGACGATGCCCTCCGCTGCGGCGTGGATGCTGTGGAGCGAGCGCACGACGTAGTCACGCGCATCGTCCCAGCAGGTGAAGAACGTGCGCAAGGGCATTGGCGGACTCGTGGGTTTGTCTGCGATGCCGCGGATGGTGAGGATCGGCACGATGGAGAGCGCGATGATGATCGCGGAGAGTGCGATGAGCGTCTGCTGGGTGGCGAGGAGGAGGATGCCCGCGCCAATCGCAGGGGCGAAGAGGCCACCGATGTGCCGCGTAATTTCGAGCATGCTCGTGTCCTGCGAGACGTTCTCATCGTTCGGGCTCACGCGGATGAAGAAGTAGAGGTGCGCGATCCAGTAGCACACGTCCGCGAGCGCGGCGACGAGCGCGAGCGCGAAGAGCATGGGCCAGCTGTTCGGTGTGAGCCCGTAGAGCAGCGCGAAGAACAGCACCTGGGAGGCCAGCCCCACGGCGATCGTCCGCATCGCGCCGATGCGCTGCACGAGCCATCGGCCGACGAGGTTGAGCGGCACGTTGAGCGCCATCGCGAGGAGGTAGAACCGCATGACCTCCGCGAGCGTGTAGTCCAGTTGGAGGAGGAAGATGGGGATGAAGACCCCCACGAGCGATTGGCCGAACACGTTGAGCCACACCGCGAGATCGAACCGACCGAGCTCGGAACGGAACAATCGCCGCGCGAGCGTACTGTGGTAGAAGTGGTAGAGCTGCATGTTCCTTTCGGTGTTACGTGTGGTTCCATGATCATACCACAAGCATCGCTGCACAAGTGTCATTGCGAGGAGTTTGCGACGCGGCAATCCGGGCCATGAGCGCATGCATCGGACAACAAGAGCACGTGCACACGTCCTATGATGACCCGGATTGCCACGTCACTCGTGGCATCGCTCCTCGCAATGACAGGGTAATTGATTTTGCAAAGGACCCAACAGTTGACGGATGCTGGCTCGCGCGGTAGCATGGAGAGTGGCTACGCGGTCAGGAGGATCATGATGCGACGAAAGCGAACGCGGATGAAGCAGGAGGGATCGTCCTTTCCCACGCGCGGAGCGGCGAAGCGGTTGTACCTCGGACAGGAGATGCGTCGGCTCTATCGCGCCATGCGGAACGATGCACTGCGCGTGGAGGTGGGATGGTTTCGGCATTCGCACCTCGAGGGCAGCTACGTCGCAGGTGGGGGGACCGGAACCGCGCGCATTCGCGTGAATCCCTTCTGGAACCTCGTGTCCGTCGTGGTGCACGAGCTCTACCACCACCTCGAGCCGCGCCTTGCCGAAGAGCGCGTTCGCGCGTTCGAGTTATTCATTGCGAATGCGATGTCGCTCGGTCAGCAGCAGCGTATCTTTCGACACTTCCGCCAGCTCTGGTTTGCAACGGTTGCGGAGCAACGCCGACGCGGCAAGCACACCCACCCCTGTCCGCTCTGCGGCCAGGCACTGCCCGATGAGGAGTGAAGCGGCACATGCTTGACACGATGCCGGAAACGTGGTATCGTGCCGGTGTCATTGATGGAGGCACATTCACAAAGAAAGAGAGGTCTCATGGTCAATCCCCTCGTACGGTTCGCGAGGAACGTGCGTTTCCTGTTGCGTCGGAAGCGCGGGGCAGTGCAGCGTGTGGACGGCGACATCCTCGCCACGCCGATGAGCTTCGCGCAGATCGTTGCCGCGGCACGCGCCATGCAGCACGAGGCGGCGGGCAACGCAGCGGAAGCACCGACTGCGTCCACGCAGGCATGTACGGAATGTGCGGTATTGCGAAACGAAATTCGTGCGATGAACGGCGACGACCGCTGGGCGTATGCCAACTCGTTCTTTTCGTGGGGTCTCGTTGTTGCATCTCTGTGTGGCCTCACGAAATTCCCGGGACTGTTTGTTCTCGGATGCGTACTCACCGTCATAACGTGGATCGGTTCCATCAGGACTATCATGCGGGTTAGCCGTGAGACAATGAGTTGCGCGATCGTTCTATCGGTTGCGAATGCCTTCTTCGCGACGATCATCGCCGGCATGACTACCATCGAGTACCCCTGGCACCGCACGGTGACCCATCCGTTCCGCGCCATCAAGCGGTGGTTGGCGCAGCGGAAGGTGGCATGCAGCGATGCGGGATGCACCGTTGGGCGACTCAGCGAGCTGGAGCGATCGGAGCTCTTCAACGATAGCGTTGGGATGCTGATCGGTTGGGGCGCGGGAGCCACAATCGCGTCCATGTGGGCCGTATCTCCACCGCTCACGACGACGGACAATGTTCTCTTTGTCGCCTGCGTAGCGGGGTGGCTGTACAGTGCGTTTACTGGCGGATTCACGTTCCCGTTCCGCATGGTCGGGTGCATTTTTCGGCGGGTGTTCCATTGGCACCGCATGGCGGATGTTCCGTTGGTTGTCGCGGAGCACACGGATATGTCAGAGGCGCTCGATGCGCTCGTCCCGCGCTACCTACGGCAGGTCATCGCGCAGGAGCGGCAACGCTACTGCGGCGAGGACAGTCCGTGTGTCGTGGCGCGGTCACGGCTCACCGTGCACCGCGATCGTGTGACGGCGCGCATCGTGCAGGGCGAGCAGATGGTAGAGGAGGAGCGCGCCGCCGGTCGTCCAGTACCCGTCGTGGTCGCTCGGGCAGTGGTTGATCTCCATACGCGACGCGATGCGTTGGATGCGTCCATCGCCAAGATGAGCGCGTACCTCACGGCGGCACACACGCAGTTCGCCGAGGTGGAGCAGCTCACGGATCGGTTCGTGCAACCCATGGCGCAGCGCGCGTACGTGCTCGCCGTGCGTGAAGATCTCTCCCATGCCGATGCGGCGATCGCCGATGCCGACAGCGTGTTGGACGCGGAAGTAGAGCAGTTCTGTCATCGCGTCGCCGAGCTTCGTACCGCATTCACGCAGTGTCTCAGAGAGGCAGAGTTCCAGCCCGCACTCGCAGCGTCCACGCTGGATGCGGACGACATCACCGCCCTCGAGCAAGCCGCAGATCGCCTCCGTATCCCCGACGAAAAGCAGGCCAAGAAGTTGCCAACGCCACAACTCGTGGCCCACTGAAGTACCAAGCCCCCGCACCTACGGTGCGGGGGCTTCATCGTGCTTCGGAAAGCGCGTTCACGCAATGCCAACGCGCTGACGTATCGTGCGGAGCGTCGTCTGCGCGACGGCGCGCGCGCGCTCGGCGCCGTGCGTGAGCGCGGCATCAATTTGTTCCGGGTGTGCCATGAGCTCGGCCTTGCGCCTGCGGAAGTCCGCGTGCGCCTCAATGAAGTGCTCAGCGACCGCAGATTTCAGCTCGCTGTACCGGATCGAGCCATCCGCAAGTTGCTCTCGGAAGCGCGCAACGACCTCATGCGGCGCGTACGCTTCGAGAATCGCAAACAACGTCTGCACCCCCGCACTTTGCCCTCCCCCTCTTCCAGAGGGGGAGCTGGAGGGGGTGGTCTCCGTCACCGCGCTCTTGAGCTTCTTCATGACGACCTCCGGCTCATCATCCAAAAACAAGCAGTGCGCCGCACCCGCGGACTTCGACATCTTCCGCGACGGGTCCTTGAGCGACATGATGCGCGCGGTCTCCGTGTGGAGTCCCTGCACTTCCGGAAACGTCTCGCCGTACCGATTGTTGAACCACCGCCCGATGTGGTTTGTAAACTCGATGTGCTGCTTCTGGTCATCGCCCACGGGAACGCCGACGCCCTGCGTGTCGCGGTCTTGGCTGTACGCGAGGATGTCCGCCGCCATGAGCACCGGATAGGAGAAGAGCCCCACATTGGGCGACTCGCCGTGCCCCACCTTATCCTTGAACTGCGTCATCCGCTGGAGCTCCGCCATCGGCGTCACGCAGTTGAAGTACCACGCCAGCTCCAAGTGCTCCGGCACATCGGACTGCCGAAAGAGCGCCGCGCGTTCCGGATCAATCCCCAACGCCAACAGCTCCGCCCCAAGCTCCCGCACCTGCGCGACCTTCTGCGCCGGATCGTATTCCTCCGTCAGCGAGTGCCAATCCGCAATGAAGAAGAAGCACCGGTTGGTGCCGTCCCCCTGCAACCCCAACCAATGCCGCACCGCACCGAGCGCGTTGCCAACATGCAATCGTCCAGAGGGTTGTATACCCGAAATAATCGTCATACGAGTTCGCAGTTGCGAAGGTTGCCTGCCCTGCGCCCTGCCCTTCCGAAGCTTCCGAGCGAAGGAGGGTAGCGCCTCGCGAAGGAGGGGATGCCGGAGAGGATGATCATAGGACTCCATCGTACCGCACTAGCCGCGCGGAGCAAAGAGAAAACCGCGGACACTTCGTCCGCGGTCTTGTGGCGTTGCAAGCAACGGGTTGCGCGCGCTGTTGCTCCGGCTCCTATTTCTTCTTTTTTCGCCTCGACTTTTTTCCAAGCAAATCCGCGCACGCACGCCGCACATCCGAGAGGGCGTAGAATGTC
>JAUSKG010000011.1 GCA_030647005.1 bacterium | reverse complement strand
AGGTACCGATCCCCACAACGCAGATGTTCCCGATGCACGGGGATTCCGGAAGATCGGGAGAGCAATCCCTCCACTCCTCATCCGTGTCCCCATCGCAGTCATCATCCACGCCGTTGCACATCTCCGGAACGGGCAATCCCGCATCCGCGAGGCACGTTGCCGTGATTCCGTTCTCTTCACACCCAAACACCCCATCGCGAAGACATCCTCCCACTCCTGCGGTACAGGGATCTCCCAGCGTGTATGGAGCATCCGGTGTCTCCCACTCCCCATCCGTCACCCCATCGCAGTTCTCATCCACCCCGTTGCAGAGTGGTTCCATGATTCCCGGAGCAATCCCCGCGTCCGCATCATTGCAGTCACCGTCTGCGACGGTGAACCCATCGCCATCGCGATCGAGCGTGCTCGGATCGAAGGGGGTGGGAGGACAGGTTGCCCAGAGGGAACCTGGTCCACACCCCCCGACGTAGTCGGGAGGGGAACCGTATGGGTTCACGCGAGTGCCGGAAGCATTGCGGAGTTCGAAGTGGAGGTGGGGGCCATCTGAGTTTCCAGTATTGTCAGTAGTACCAAGGTAGTCACCGGCGTGGACGAATTGTCCATTGACTACCGGAATGGTTCCCGGAAGTAAATGGGCATACCAAGCTCTATATCCTCCTGTATGAAGAATCTGTACGAAGTTGCCGTACGATCCTCCTCTTGGATGGGTATTGGCTGGAATGTCATTGCGCATTGCCGCTACCTCACCATCTGCTGCAGCATGCACGTGCGTAGTGTCGGCTGTCCGACCGTAGTCCGTTGCTTGATGATCGTACACTCGCTCCGGTGTAGAAGGATCGTTATCGTGGTCGTATGTACATGACCATCTACACGATACGAATACGGTGTAGTCGCTTGAGAATGGCAGCCAGAAGATGCCTTCGGTTTCAGCTCTGGATTGCTGACTAAGCATCAGGATGCTTACAATACAACCGATCGCCAAAGGTAATCCTGCTTGTCGAATGCGATACATCACCTCACCTCCACGTGTTCGATGGCATATTCAACGATTGGACTCTCCTCGGGTCCTCCTAGCATGTTCGTGACTCCATCTCCCTCCCACAGATATGCGACCATCCTGATGTCTGGAGCCGCGATCGCATCGTATGGATAGATGATGCGTATCATTGTTTTGCCATTTCGAGTGACTGAAGTTTGCTCGAAGATGTCCAAAAAACTCGAGAGCGCCGTGTCGATGTCGTTTGGTTGGGTCTCCGACCAGAAGTCGGACGGGGCGTCGCTCATTGCTGGCGGAGTACTGCTGTAGAAGTCCACCACACGGCCATCTTGTTTAGTGAATGCTTTCCACCCCTCCGGATACGGAACGCGGAGTCCCAGGGTGGGGCTTTCGTAGGTGGTCCAGGTGATGGACGGCTCAACGCTATCCGTTCCACCGGTACCGGTGTCTTCCGTGGTGTCGGTGGTTCCATTCGCGGGAACGTCATTGACGGGCACCGCAGATCGTCGGAGCTCGCAGCCGGAGCCGGCGAAGATCGCGACGAGTGCTATCGCAATCAGTACCTGACTCGTTGTTCGATTGTGAATGGACAGCATATTCCTCCTTTGCGTTTGCGCGGTTAGCATACCATGGGTTGGGGTGAATTGCACAACGGTGGCACTTTCAAGTATAGCAGCGTGGAGTAGTCCATCCAGCATGCATGTGTGGGCGAGTGACGATGGGATACAATGGGACTCCATGGAGACACCCACGCTTAATCAATCGGTTGCAAAGCTGCATGGGATTGGGAAGCAGCTTGCGGCGCGACTCAAGCGGTTGCAGGTTGCAACGGTGGAGGACGTGCTGTTCCATCTTCCAGTTCGGCATGAAGATCTGCGGGAGATGCAGACGATTGCGGACGCGCGTCCGGGTGTCGCGGTGGTTGTGCGCGGGCGGGTGGAGTCCATCGCGAACCGGCGGGCGTTCCAGCGGAAGATGATGGTGACGGAGGCAGTCGTGCGGGACGAGACGGGGTCGCTTCGCTGCGTGTGGTTCCAGCAGCCGTACCTCGTGCACGCGTTTCCTGTTGGGACGCGCGTGATTGTTGCCGGCACGGCGACGGTGGATCGGTACGGGATGCACATGAAGACGCCCGTCATCGAGCGGGATACCGATGCCAACCTCCACGCGGGACGACTGGTGCCGATCTACCCGCTCACGGCGGGAGTGTCGCAGAAGCAGCTGCGCTTCCTCGTCCACTGTGCGCTGCCAGCGGTGGCGATGGTGGAGGAGACGCTGCCGGAGGGTGTGTGCGAGCGGGAGGGGTTCATGAGCAGAAGGGATGCACTCCGCGCCATCCATTTCCCCGAAACCGAAGTACTCCGCGATGCTGCGCGGCGACGATTGCAGTTTGATGAGCTCCTCGCGTACATGCTGCGCGTGCGGGCATCGCGTGAAGAGCTGCGCAGTGCACGAGCGCCGATCGTGGAGATCGACGAGGCAATGGTTGCGCGTGCCAAGGCCATGGTGCCGTTCACGCTCACCGGCGCGCAGGAGCGAGCGGTCGGAGAGGTTTTGGAAGACATCGAGGGGGCGCACGGTGAGCGACCCATGCAGCGATTGCTCAATGGCGATGTGGGATCGGGGAAGACCGCAGTCGCGGCAATCGCGGGGGCGGCGGTGGCGCTCGCCGGAAAGCAGGTGGCATACCTCGCGCCCACGGAGGTGCTCGCGGTGCAACAGGCGCGCGTGCTCACGCAGTGGCTCAACGCGCTCGGCATCCGCGTGGCGTGCTGGACGCGCAGCACGAGGCAGATTGACGGGATCGCCATCACGCTCCGCGAGATTCGCACCGCGGTGAGCAACGGTGAGGCAGCGGTGGTCATCGGTACGCACGCGATCCTCGCGGACACCGTCCACTTCCACGATCTCGCGCTCGCGATCATTGATGAGCAGCACCGCTTCGGCGTTGATCAGCGCGCGGCACTTCGGAGAAAGGTGCGGGAGGGAGACGGTGTCATCCCACACTTACTCTCCATGACCGCGACGCCGATTCCGCGGACGCTCCAGCTCTCGATGCTCGGTGATCTCGCCGTCTCCGTGCTCGCCGAGCGGCCGAGCGCGCGCCTGCCGGTGACAACGCGCGTGGTGGGTCCGAGGGATCGGCTCACCATGACGCGCGCGGTGAAGGCAGAGCTCGCGGCGAGTCACCAAGCGTTCATCGTATGCGGGAAGATTGATGACGATGGGGGAGGCGAGCTCGCCACGGTGACCGAGGCCTATGAGCGTGCACAGCTGGCGTTCCCTGATGCGACGGTGGGCCTCCTCCACGGCCGCATGAAGACCGCCGAGCAGCAGGAAGTCATGGGAGCGTTTGGGGCCGGCACGGTGGATATCCTTGTCGCGACGACGGTCATTGAGGTGGGTGTGGATCAGCCGAATGCGACCGTCATGATCATCGAAGATGCCGAACGCTTTGGCCTCTCACAGCTCCACCAGCTGCGCGGGCGTGTGGGGCGAGGAGATGCTGCGGGGACGTGCTTCCTCGCGACACAACTGCCCGCACCGTCGGTGTTCGTGCACCTTCGGCGTGTCGCGGAAACGACGGATGGATTTGCGCTCGCAGAGCTCGATCTCGCGAAGCGCGGCCCGGGGGCGATCTTTGGCACCGTGCAGTCCGGAAGGAACGTGCTGCCGTTCTGGGAGATGGACTCGGCACTCATCGCATGCGCGCGTCGCATCGCAGATGAGGGTGTGGTGGATGCGTCTGTGCACACGGTTCACCTCGAGTGATTTGACAGCGCGTTGGTAGTGTGCAACACTGGAATCAGTACGGCGGGAGCATCCCGTCGTCCGCCCCTGTTTTGGGGTTTTTCGTTTTCGTACCTTTTCCCCGTTTCACTCTGGTGGAATGGCCAAGTCCGTGTCATGGAGTCGTGCATGAAGAGGGATCCCGATGTGATCAGGATGATTCAGTCCGGAAGTGAACCCGGGGGGCGCATCGTCATTGACCTCACGGAGGAGATGATCGTCAGACCGCCGCAGGGTGGTCTGCAGTCCTTCGAGGGCGGTCGTCGTGATGGTGACGCTCCCGACGCAAAGCAGCACCCACGCGAGGATCGAGAAGTCATCGCGTAGCGCGAGACGCAACAGAGCCATCGGACGCACGTCGTCCGGTGGCTCTTCATGTTGAATGGTGTAGCGGAGGTCTTTAGACCTCCATCCGGCCGTTCGTTGTAGGCGGCTTGGTGGCACTACCGTGGAAACCTAAAGGTTTCCGCTACGGGGAAACGGAATGTCTCCGAAGTTGGTGCGGGAGCGCCAAAGATGCGAGGTCGCGGATGGTGGCGATGGTGGTGAGTGTTGCGCCACGCGGTGCGGCGATGCCTGCGGGTGCGGCGATGCGCTTGCGACCCATGCGCGCGGCCTCGGCGACGCGTTTGGTTACGCCGCGCGCCGCGCGGACGGTGCCGGAGAGACCGAGTTCGCCCACGAGCGCGTCGAGCGGGAGCGGTGCGTCTGCGCTCGCGGAGAGGAGCGCGCCCGCGAGTGCGAGGTCGCACGCGGGGTCGTCAATGCGGATGCCAGACGCGGTAGCGACGTGGACATCGGACGACGCGAACGACACGCCGCCGTGCTGCGCGAGGATCGCGAGAATGACGTGGAGGCGGTTGATGTCAATGCCAACGCTTCGTCGTTGGGGTTGACCGAACGACGATTTTGTCACGAGTGCCTGCACCTCCACGAGGATCGTACGGTTGCCGAGTCCAGCCGCAGCGATTGCGCTCCCGGGTGACGGTGTCCCCGCGGTGAGGAATGCGGACGCGGGGTCTGCGCACGCATCGAGCCCTCGTTCGGTCATCGTGAAGACGCCGGCGACATCTGTTGAGCCGTAGCGGTTCTTCGTCGTCCGCAGGACACGGAGATCGCCGTGCGGATCGCCCTCGAAGACGGCGACCTGGTCCACGAGGTGCTCGAGCGTTTTTGGTCCGGCAACGGTGCCGTCCTTTGTGACGTGGCCGATGATGATCGTGGGGACGTTCGTCGTTTTTGCGGTATGGAGGATCGCGTTCGTCACCGCACGGACTTGGGTGACGCCGCCCGTTCCGGTGGGGATATCGGGGAGCGCGATGGTCTGGATGGAGTCAACGATAGCGAGTGCCGGTCGCAACTTTGCGATGGCCGCCGTGGCGACGGCCGCGTCGTTCGTCGTGAGGACCTTGATGTGCTCCGAGCGCACGTTGAGGCGATCGGCACGTTGTTTGAGCTGCGGTGCGGTTTCTTCGCCGGAGATGTAGAGGACGGGTGTCGCCTGCCCCGCGACCGCTCCGGCGACCTGCATGATGAGGGTGGACTTCCCGATGCCGGGCTCGCCCGCGAGGAGGAGGAGTGCACCCGGGATGAGCCCACCACCTACCGCGAGGTCGAACTCGCTAATACCGGTGGGGATGTGTTTGGTCTGTGTTGCGTCCATCGTGTGGAGCGATGGGATATCTGGTAGCACGATGCCGGATGCCGCTCTCGCAGCGGCGGGGGATGCCGCATGGACCTGCATGGTGCCCCATCCACCGCACTCCGCGCATTGCCCGAGCCACTTTGGTGACTGGGCATCGCATTTTGCGCAGGCGTAGATGGTCGCGGTTTTCGGCATAATTACTGGCACGGCTGGGACATGCCGGGCTTGGGGTACTCGAAGTGCCAGGCCTCGCCAAGCCAATTGCAGAAGCCCGCACCTCGCATTGCGGCGATGACTGCGGCGTGGCATTCGTTCGCGCGGCAGGGATCGCTCGCCTCCACCCCAGGAAATCCTATGCGTTTGTTCTCTGCACTTTTCGCACAAGCATCCTGCGAGAGAATACACCGCTCGCCACCGCGCATGCCCCACGCGTCTACTGCATGGCCAGTGGTGTGCGGACAGCTCTTTGGGCCGTTCGTCATGAGGCACGTCGCGGGGTCGCAGGTACCTTTTTTCCCGGTCCCATCGGGATTGACTTGGCAATTTTTGCGGATGTATGCGTACTGCTCCTCGGGTGGGCGAAGTGCCGAGGTGATGCGCAGCGTGATGCCCTTGCCGCGGAGCGCGGTCGCCGCATTTTTAAGTGGTGTGACGAGTTCCTGCGTCACGCGCGTGCTCCCGCCTTTCACGAAGATGTTGTCCGCAGTGCTCGTGGCGATGGAGACGACAGTTCCCGGTTCCACGCCAGAGACCTCATCTGGTTCGTCATGGGTGGGTAGCTCCTCACGCTGAACGATGTCCACGCGGATTGCCGAGAGGCGGACGAGGTCTGGGTTGATGAGCTGGAGAACAACGTACGATCCCACGAGGAGGATGAGGCCGATCGTCGCATTCGTGATCATCTGTTGTGCTTGGGAGAGCTTGCCGGTCGTGCCGGAGGTCATCCAGATGACACCGGCCACCATGATGATGACGACCGCGATGACGCCGCCGAGCGGGACCGCCCAGCGGTAGATCGCTGCGATGTATTGGGCGATCCATGGAATAGTGACGAAATTCGTTCCGTCATCGTTCTGGATGCGGAGCTGTTCGAACGAGAGGTTGGGGATCGGAACGGAGAGGCGCGCTTGGATGGGTTCGAAGAGGAGCTCTTGTTTTGGCGGGGTTTTCAGTGCGGGAGTGATAACGCAGGTGCCGCGTGTTCCCTCGTCGCCTGGAGCCGTTGGTAGCTCGGCACCTTCGCAGACGAGTCCGGTGCCGCATTGAATGGATGCGCCACATTGTGTGCCGAGCTTCTCGAGTGCGCCCGGGCAGCCGGGCGTTGTTTCGCAGGTGACGAGCGTGCATGATGCAAGTGGCGGTGTATTGTAGCTGCAAATGGCTTCACCCTGTGCGCACATTTTCGTACCGTCAGCTTGTGTGAATTTCGCGCACAAGGTTGCGTCCGCACGAAGCGGAGCTGCGATGAGTACGATGCAAGCCATCGCACTGAGCATCGCTGCGATCGCGCGTGAATAGATGGGATGTTGCACGTGGAGCATACTTACGGCGCATCGAGCGCGCGTTGCAGATCACTGAGAGAGAACGGTTGCTCATAGCGCACGCCGTTGACGTAGAACTCCGGTGTTCCCGCCACACCGATGCGCATCGCCTCACGTTCATTCGCGCGGATGGCTGCGGTGATGCTCGGGTCGCTCCGGCATGCGTCAAAGGCGGTCGTGTTGAGCCGGAGGTCGGTTGCGATGGACGCGATCGCCCCATCGGTTCGCGGTGCGCGCTCGAAGAGCGCATCGTGGAACGCTGCGAACGCACCCTGTCGCGCCGCGCATCGGGCGGCGATGTGGAGCCGCAGCGACTGCGTGACGGGGTCGAGGTGGGGGAGGTCTTTCCAGATGACGCGGACGTCATCGCGTGATGCGAGGAGCTCACGCACCGCGCGATGCACCTCGGCGCACGCCGGACACGTGTAGTCGCCGAACTCCACGATGGTATGCGCGGCACTGCGCGGACCCAGGACGAGATCGTCACCCGTCACTATCGGCGCGAGCGCCGCACGCGGTGCCAGTGGTGTATCCACGGCGGCGCGCGGCGGTCGCATGGCCCAGAGTGCGAGCGCGCCGACCACGGCGAGGAGGACGAGGAGTGCGCGTTGCATATCAACGCAGCTGCATCTCGTGGATTCTTCCGTCCTGCACTGCGACGAAGGCGAGCGTGGATCCATCGGACGAGACGTGGAGCTCGGTGATGCTCGTGGGCTGCTCCGGTCGTCCCACGATGCTCCGCGCGCCGGTGGTGAGATCTATGCGCTCGATGGTGTCGGGGACGGAATCGGCGAGTTCCGGCTGGAGGCCGTAGCCGCGCTCGAGCGCATCGGGGACCGCGCAGTAGAGCGTCGTGTTCCCCGCGAAGGTGCACTTGTTCGCCCAGGTGTCTATGTGGAGTCGGCGGCGGTTTGCGCCGATGGTGTCGCCGGACCCGCTCACGAGCCAGAGTTCCGGTTTGTAATCGTTCGTATCGTGCACCGCGCTGTAGAGGAGGGTTTGGCCGTCTGGCGACCATGTGGGGCGGAAGTCGAGTCCCTCGACGGTGAGGCCGGAGAAGTTCTCACCGTTCCTGCCGATGGGGAGGATGAATTGTCGGAAGTCGCCGATCCCTCTACCGGTCGCCGAGAACGCGATGATCTGCTCGTTCGGTGAGTACGACACCGTCACCTTCGCGGCGTTCTCGCCGAGCGGTTCGACGGCGCGGAAGTTGCCGCCGTTGGGGTCTGCCTCAAAGAGGAAGCGATTCTCCTTGTCCAAGCCGATGGCGAGTCCGGCGATGCGGTCGCCGCGTGCGGAGAATGAGAATTTTTCCCAATGCGGCGGCAATGAGACCTGTTTGCCGCTCGCAAAATCGAAGAGGACGTTCGCACCATCGGGGAACTCGATGATCGCGCGGTCGTCGTTGGGTGCCCAGACGATGGACTGCGCATTGGGGAACGTTCGATCGGCGAGCGCGAAGACGGTACCATCCGCGTTCACGCGGAAGAAGGAACCCGATGTGGGGTCGTAGTACTGGAGGTGTCCGCTCGGCGCGATGCGCGTGAACGCAGCGGGTGTGATCGTGAGTGCCGGCGTGGCGGTGCGGCCACCCTGCGCGATCGTGGGGATGACCTCCGCTGCGGTGGGCGTTTCCTCCGGTGCCACGCCCGGGGTGACGGGGGTCACCACAGGCACCGGCGCGCCAGATGGCGCGGTGGGGAGCGGTGCCGTGGGGATGGGCGTGGTGGGCGGCGGCGGTGCGGGTGGCGTGGTCGGCGCAGCGCGGAAGAACACGACGAAAATCGCGTAGCCGAGTACGAGGACGACGACGAGGAATACCGCGGCGATGAAGATTCTCCTGCGATCCATAGGGATGGGGTTTCCTAGAAGAGCGCGTCCATGAGTGTCTGGAGGCCAACGAAGATGATCGTTATCGTATTGTTGAGCGCTTCAACCATGAACTTGAGGAGGACGGCTACGAGGAGGAGCGCGGCAGCGACGATGCCATCGAAGAAGAAGAGCGCGATGATCTCCGCGTATGCCATCGCCGTTCCGCCCGCAGCGCGCGGCTTTGTTTTGCCGATGCGGAACGCTTGCCCGAAGTCCGAGAACATACGGCTCTGCGCGATGTAGCGACCGACGAAGTGGAGGTTGATGTAGAGGAGCGTGAGTCCGAACGAGGGGACGAGATACTTCCACGACCAGCTCAGGAGCTGCGCGGAGAGCATCCCGGGAACAGCTTGCGCGGCTCCTTGCGCTTCTCCGGCTGCCGCCGTTGGTTCCTTTGCTGCCGCGGAGTCCACCATACGCGTGCAGTGGTGCTACGCCGCCACGTTCGCGCGACGCTTCACGGTACGCGCGCGAGCAGTCGTTCGCTTGCCGACGGTGAGCGCGCTCGCCTCCGGGGTGACGGTGATGTACACCGTGTCGCCTTTCGTGAACTGCTCCTCGAGGATGCCAAGCGCAACGGCGTTCTCAACGTGTTCATGGAGGAGCCGTCGCACCGCCCGCGCGCCCTGCGCAGGATCGAACGCGCGCGCGGCGATCCAGGTGTAGACGGGTTCATCCATGTGGAGGTGGATGCCTTGCTCGCGCTCGAGCCGCGCCGCGAACACCGCCGTATCGTACCGCGCAATCGTCGCGAGGTGCTCGCGCGAGAGCGGCTGGTAGACGACGGTCTCGTCAATGCGGTTGAGCATCTCTGGTCGGAAGCGCGAGCGGAGTGCAGCGAGCGCGTCGGAGCGAATGTCTTGGTACTGCCGGTTGAGTGCCGCGTCCGAGTCCACGCCATCGAGGAATCCGATGCTCGCCTTCGTGAATGCGCCAGCCCCGACGTTCGAGGTGAGGATGATAATGGAGTTCGTGAAGCGCGCCACGCGGCCGGTCGCGTCGGTGAGGCGACCATCCTCGAGCACCTGGAGGAGGAGGTTCCAGACATCGGGGTGCGCCTTCTCGATCTCATCGAAGAGGACGACGCTCGCCGGCCGTTTGCGGATCTCATCGGTGAGTTTTGATCCCTCGCGGTAGCCGACGTAGCCCGCTGGTGCGCCGATGAGTTTGGAAACGGTGAAGCCCTCGGAGAACTCGGACATATCGAGGCGGATGAGCGCGTCCGTGCGCTGGAAGAGGAGCTCCGCGAGCGCTTTCGCGGTCTCGGTTTTCCCCACGCCGGTGGGGCCAAGGAAGAGGAACGAGGCGAGTGGGCGATTGGGTGCAGCGAGGCCGCTCTTTGCACGCTGGAGTGCTTTCGCAACTGCGGTGACGGCCGCCTCCTGTCCCACGATGCGGCTCCGGAGTACGTCGCCGATGCGCAGGAATCGCGCGTGCTCCTCGAGGAGGAGCTCTTCGACCGGAATGCCGACGGTCTGCGCGACGACCGCCGCGACATCGCGGTCTACGATGTCGCCCACCTGCACGGTGGACCGCACTTTGAGTTGCTCGTTGATGCCCGCGAGTTCGCTCACGAGCGTGCGGTACTCGCGCTGGATCGTCGCGGCGTCCTCAAAGCGGTCCTCGATGACCGCCTTGCGCTTCTCCTCATCAATGAGTTCAAGGCGTGCATCAATCGCGCTCGCACGGCGGATGAGCGGATCGTTCTTCGCCTGGACGCGCACGCGCGCCGCGGCCTCGTCAATGAGGTCAATGGCCTTATCCGGGAATTGCCTGCCCGTGAGGTAGCGTTCCGCGAGCGACACCGCCGCGTCAATGGCACTGTCCGTGATCGCAACGCGGTGGAACTGCTCGTAGTACGGTTTGAGGCCGTGGAGGATCTTCGTCGTTTCCTCCGGTGACGGCTCTGCGATGTGGACCTGCTGGAAGCGGCGTTCGAGCGCGGCATCGTTCTCGACGTGCTTCTTGAACTCATCGAACGTCGTCGCGCCGATGCAGCGGATCTCGCCGCGCGCGAGTGCGGGTTTCAGGATGTTCGCCGCGTCCAGCGAGCCCGATGCTGCACCGGCTCCCATGATCGTGTGGATCTCGTCAATGAAGAGGATGAGGTTTGTGTCCTGGCGTACCTCGTCGAGGATCTGCTTGAGCCGCGACTCGAACTCGCCGCGGTAGATGGTGCCAGCGACGAGGAGCGCGAGGTCGAGCGAGAGGATGCGTTTCCCCACGAGGATGTCCGGCACGTCGCGCTCGACGATGCGCCGCGCGAGCCCCTCGACGATGGCGGTTTTTCCCACACCCGGGTCGCCGACGAGGATGGGGTTGTTCTTCGTGCGTCGGCAGAGGATTTGGATGACGCGCTCAATTTCCTTGTCGCGCCCGACGACCGGATCAATCGTGAGGATGACCTCGGCATTCGTGAGGTCTTTTGCGAAGAAGTCGAGCGCGGGCGTCTTCTGCACGGTGCTCGCATCCTCGGGCTGCGACTCCGCCTCCGCGAGGAGCTCCTGTGGGTCCGTGATGGCCGCGGTGAAGTCCGGGAACTTCGAGGTGCTCTTGAGGACGTTGAGGAGGTGCTTGCTGATGCTCGCGGGGTCCACGTGGAGCGCGACGAGCATGGCGGTCACCTCGGGGTCATTGGTCTCGAGCATCCCGACGAGGAGGTGCTCGGAGCCGATGTACCGGTGCGCGTGCGTGCTCGCGGCAAGCGCTGCCTTCTCGAGCGTGCGCTTCGCGTTCGCGGAGAGCTTCGCCACCTGCCGCGTGCTCGATGCGGTGGAGTCGGCGAGGCCGAGCGCGTTGCGGATCGCGTCCGCCGTCACACGCGTCTTCGCGAGGATTTCCGCGCCGAGCGATCCGCGCTCGAGCGTGAGCGCGAGGAGGAGATGTGCAGGCCGGATGACGGTGGTCTCCTGGAGTGCAGCAAAAGTCCCTGCACGCTGGAGGACGTGCTTGAGGTGAGCGGTGAATGTGGCGGGGAGGGGCATAGGAGGAAATGCAAAATGCAAAAGTTAAAATGATGAACGACGCTTCCTCTCTTCACTTTTGCATTTTGCGTTCTTCATTTTGCGTTTATTCACGTTGCCATGGATCGCAGGATGCGCACGCGGTCTGCGATGGGAGGATGCGTGGAGAAGAGGTGGACGAAACGTTTGCGGCGTGCGCCGAAGGGATTGGCGAGGAAGAGGTGCGCGGTCGCACTATTCGCGCGGAGCATCGGTTGGTTCGCGGCACCGATTTTTTCGAGTGCGCGCGCGAGCCCCTCCGGGTACCGCGTGAGGAGCGCGCCATCCGCATCCGCGAGGTACTCGCGCTTGCGTGAGACCGCGAGCTTGATGATCTCGGCAATGAGCGGCGCGAGTATGGCGAGCGCGATGCCGACGAGCAGGAGCACCATGCCGATGCGGCCGGCATCCCGTTCATTCCGTCCGCGGAACCAGTGGGCGCGGAGGAGGAGATCCGACAGGAGCGCGATCGTCCCAACGAGCACGATGACGATGGTCATGACGCGGATGTCATAGTTCTTCACGTGCGCGAGCTCATGGGCGAGAACGCCCTCAAGTTCCACCCGTTCGAGCCGCTCGAGCGCGCCCGTCGTCACCGCGATGGAGGCGTGCGCCGGATCGCGGCCGGTGGCGAACGCGTTGATCGCAGGATCGTGGATGACGTGGACGCGTGGTGTGGGTAATCCGCTCGCGATGGCGAGGTTCTCCACCGTACGATAGAGTTCCGGCTGCTCGCGTTTCGTCACCTCCTTTGCGCCTGCGGACCAGAGCGCGACGCGGTCGCCCGAGTAGTACGAGCCGAGCGCCATGACGATCGCGATCGTACCTGCGAACGCCAGCCCACCGAATCCCGCACCCTGCCCGAGCGTGCGGTCGTACACCGCGCCGAGCGCGAGGATGACGATGACGAACAGCGTGATGAGGAGTACCGTCTTCCGTTTGTTGGTCGTGATGTGGGAGTACATGCGAGGCGACGATCCGCGCGGCTAGAACGCGACCTTCGGAACCTCCTTCATGTGCGCCTCCGTGGCGTCGTCGATGTCAAAGAACTCCTGTTTCGCGAACCGGAAGAGGCCTCCGATGAGGAGCGCGGGGAAGTGTTCGAGCTTCGTGTTGAGGTCGCGCACGCTCGCGTTCGAGAAACGCCACGCCGCCATGATCTTGTCCTCCGCATCTCGCAGCTCGTGTTGGAGCTCGAGGAAGTTTGTATTCGCCTTGAGATCGGGGTACGCCTCCGACACCGCGAAGAGCGACTTGAGTGCGCCCGTGAGCATGTTCTCGGCGGCAGCGTGCTCGGCGAGCGTGCCGGCGCCCATCGCTGCCGTGCGTGCAGCGGTCACCTTTGCGAACGTCGTCTGCTCGTGCGTCGCGTAGGTTTTCACGGTCTGGACGAGGTTTGGGATGAGATCGTAGCGGCGCTTCATCTGCACCTCGACATCGGACCACGCCTCCTGCGCGCGGTTTTTGAGCGTAACGAAGCGGTTGTACGTCACGATGGCCCAGAGGACGATGATGCCGACCGCGATGACGAGGGTGAGGACAAATGGTGACATAGATGTAGAGGTTTTCCACTGTATACGGTACACTCACTATACCCTATGCACCCATCCATCTTCAAGGCGTACGACATTCGTGGCGTCTACGGTGAGGACTTCACGACGGACGACGCGGAGCACATCGCCGCAGCAGTCGTCGCGCACACGGGAGCGCGGCGCGTAATCGTCGGTCGCGATATGCGCACGTCGAGCCCGCACGTCGCCGATGCGGTGCTCCGCGGCGTGTGTCGGAGCGGTGCGGATGCACTGGACATCGGACTGTGCTCCACGCCGATGTTCAACTACGCCGTCGTGCAGGAGGCGGGGGCCGATGCGGGCATCATGGTTTCGGCATCGCACAACCCCGCGCGGTACAACGGGTTCAAGATGGACTACGGCGACGGTCTCCCGATTTCTGCGGCGACCGGTATGGAGGAGGTCAAGCGTCTCGCTCTGAATCCCCCCCCTCATCTTGTGTCTTCATCCGCCGAAGCGCGGGAGGGGGGGCGAGGGGGGGTGGAGCAGCGCGACGTCCTTGTCCCGTATCTCGATCGCATCATGGCACTCATTCCTCCCGCATCGCTCGCGCCACGTCGGATGGTGGTGGACTGCGGGAATGGCATGGGTGGGTTGACGATGGAGCACCTCGCAGACCGTATCCCCGGGCACATCGAGCGACTGTACTGGGAGCTTGATGGCACGTTCCCAAATCACGAGCCAAACCCCATCAAGGCGGAGAACGTCATCGCACTCATGGCAGCGGTGCGTGACAGCGGTGCCGATGTCGGGTTTGCGTATGACGGCGATGCGGATCGCATCGGCGTCGTTGATGAGCGCGGGCGACTCGTGCGTGGCGATCTCCTCACCGTCCTCCTCGCGCGCGAGGCGCTCAAGCGGAATCCGGGTGCAACGATACTCTACGACCTGCGTTCGAGCCGCGTTGTCGCGGAGGAGGTGCGCCGGAGCGGCGGCGTGCCGATCGCCACGCGTGTAGGTCACGCGCTCATCAAGAAGCACCTACGCGAGGTCGGCGCGGTGTTCGGTGGGGAGCTGTCCAACCACTTCTACTTTGGCGAGTTTCACGGCATGGAGGCCACCGAGTACGCAATGCTCCTCTTCCTCCGCATCATGGGCGAGCGCGGCGAGCGCATGAGCGAGCTCATCGCGCCGCTCCAGCGCTACCACCACTCCGGTGAGATCAACTTCACCGTGGATGATGCCGATGCGGTTTTCGCGGCACTCGCGCAGCGGTACCGCGGTGCCGCGCGCGAGGTGAGCACACTCGACGGGTTCTCCTTCGACATGGGGTCCTGGTGGTTTAACGTCCGCCCCTCCAACACCGAGCCCCTCGTGCGTCTCGTCGTAGAGTGCGCGACGCAGCGGGAGTGCGAGGCGCGCGTCGAGGAAATCGCGAGTGTCATTCGCGGGGAGTAAAGAGCGTGTAGCAATTTGTTCCCCCTCCGTCATTTCGACCGAGTCCACGAGTGGAGAAATCTCACTTCCCCCTCCGTCATTTCGACCGAGTCCGCGAGTGGAGAAATCTCACTTCCCCCTTCGTCATTTCGACCGAGTCCGCGAGTCGAGAAATCTCACTTCCCCCTCCGTCATTTCGACCGAGTCCGCGAGTGGAGAAATCTCGTTGAGTAGCAGGATGTTTCCTGTGCTGCTGGATGAGATTTCTCCACTCCCTCGAGGACTCAGTCGGTCGAAATGACGAAGGGAGGGGTCAAGAGAAGGCCCCTCCTGGATGGTGACAGGAGGGGCCTCGGAGGTCGGGAGAGCCGCGAGGAGGGGCGTGCTCCCGACATTGTGCATGACCCCGCTCCAGGGATATCCATCTTCTACTCCACCATGGAGCATGGGAGGCAGGAGCGGGGTCTGGCGAGCGACGTCGCGCCGTGAGAAATCGATCGTCACCCGTTCATTCGATAGTAGCACGAGAAGGTGCTACGCTACCAGCATGTACTCCCTCATCGTTTTCCTCATCGTCCTCGGCCTGCTCGTGTTCGTGCACGAGTTCGGGCATTTTTTGGCTGCGCGACGATCGGGGATGGATGTGGAGGAGTTTGGATTTGGATTCCCGCCGCGCGCGATCGGGCTCCAGCGGCACTTGGGGAAATGGCGCATCGTGGGCGGGCGGAAGGCGTGGTCGGAGGGCGACTCCACGATTTACTCGCTCAACTGGCTCCCGCTCGGCGGGTTCGTGCGGATCAAGGGTGAGAGTGGTGGCGATTGCGATGACCGTCGAAGCTTCGCTGGGCAGCAGCGATGGAAGCGCGCGCTCGTGCTCGTCGCCGGCGTCGGGATGAACGTTGTGCTCGCGTTCGTGCTCTTCACCACCGTGTACGCGATCGGCGCGCCGCAGGTCATTGATGGCATCTCGGCTTCCGCGCGCGTCCGCGATACCGCGATTACCGTCGTGGGGGTGATCCCCGAGAGTCCCGCAGCGGAAGCGGGGGTGCTCGGCGGCGATGTCGTGCGCGCGATCAATGGGGTGACGAGCGACGATCCCGATGCGGTGAGCGCGATCATCCAAGCGCACCTCGGCGAGGAGATCGCGGTGACGCTGTCGCGCGACGGTGTGCATCGCACGGTTGCGATGACAGCCGGCCCGCTCGCGGGGACCGATCGCGAGGGCCTCGGCGTGCAGCTCGTCCGCACCGGTGTCGTCACCTACCCCATCCACCTCGCCGCGTGGGAAGGCGCAAAGACCACCGGCGTCGTTATCGCGGAGATCGCGCGTGCGCTCGGACGGATGGTCGCGGGTCTCTTCACGGATCGCGCCGCGCCTGTGGACATCGCGGGTCCGGTCGGCATCGCGGTGCTCACCGGCCAGGTTGCGCGCCTCGGCATCACGCACCTCCTCCAGTTCACCGCCGTGCTCTCCGCGAACCTCGCGTTCGTTAATATCTTCCCGTTCCCCGCGCTCGATGGCGGGCGACTCCTCTTCCTCGCGATCGAGGCCGTGCGTCGCCGCGCGCTCACGCGGAACGTGGAGGGCGCGATCCACGCCGTTGGTTTCGCGATTCTCATCGGCCTCATCCTCCTCGTCACCTACCGCGATGTCATGACGTTCGGCGGTGGGTTCGTTGATTCGGTGAAGAGCACCGTCGGGTTGTGAGTATGGATTTCCACAAGGCGTTGCGTGAAACGATTGCCGCGCTCGATCTCGACCGCATCGAGCAGGCGAAAAACCTCGGCACGCTCGAAGTGCTCGAGCTTGAGATTTTTGGCCGGAAACAGGGAAAGTTCACGGCGCTCTTCAAGCTGCTCGGCGCGACGGGCGACGAGGATCGCAAGCAGCACGGTGCGCTCCTCAATACGGAGAAGGTTTCCATCGAGCAGCGCATCGCCGCCGCGCGCGCGGTGCTGGAGCGCAAGCGCTTCGCGTCGCTCGCCGATGACGAGTGGCTCGACATGACCGCGCCTGGCGTGAGGATGCCGCGCGGGAGTGTGCATCCGGTGAGCCGCGCGATCAGCGACATCACCGCGATTTTCGAGCGCATCGGTTTCATCCGCAGCCGCCACCCCGAGGTGGACAGCGACTACTACGCGTTCACGGCATTGAACATGTCCGCCGATCATCCGGCGCGGGACGAGTGGGAGACGTTCTTCGTCGCTCCCGCGACAGCGGGGGAGGGAAGGAAGAAGAAAGGAGAGAAGATTGTTCTTACGCCACACACCTCAAATGGGCAGGTGCGGGAGATGGAGAAGGGGCTGCTGCCCATTCGCATGGTGAACATCGGGAAGTGCTACCGACGGCAGATTGACGCGACGCACACGCCGATGTTCCACCAGTTCGAGGGGTTTCTTATTGACCGCAACATTTCCGTCACGCACCTCAAGGGCACCATTGATTACTTCGTGCGCTCCTACTTCGGCGCGGATCGTGTGACGCGTCTGCGTCCATACCACTTCCAGTTCACCGAGCCGTCGTTCGAGATCGATATTTCCTGCGCCGTATGCGGAGGCACGGGATCCCTCTCTCCGTCATTTCGACCGAGTCCATCTTCCACTCCGTCATTTCGACCGAGTTCGCGAGTGGAGAAATCTCGTCCTTCGGAAGCGGGGCCTACCAAGTGCAAGACCTGCAAAGCCGGTTGGCTTGAGCTCGGCGGTGCCGGCATGGTGCACCCCAGCGTCCTGAAAGCCGGCGGTATTGATCCCGCCATACACAACGGTTTCGCCTTCGGCTGGGGTGTTGAGCGTGTCCTCATGATGAAGGAGGGGATAGACGACATCCGGGTGCTCTACGGGAACGACCTGCGGTGGCTAGGGAAGTGCTAACCCGCCCCCTCCCCGTGTCATTTCGAGCATCGCGAGAAATCTCACACGCCCCAACGTCTGTACCTATGGACTTCAAACTCTCCTACAACTGGCTCAAGGAATTCGTGGATGTGCAGCGTACTCCGGAAGAGCTCGCGGGGCTCTTGTCGTTGCACACGATGAGCGTGGAGCGGTGGAGTGCGATGGGGGAGGGATTGGATGCGAAGGTCGTCGTGGGTCGCATCGAGACCATCGCACCGCATCCGAACGCGGACAAGTTGAAGATCGTCACGGTTGCAACATCAACGCGGCGCGGCGGTACACACCAGGTTGTCTGCGGCGGCTCGAATCTCCTCGAGGGGATGCTCGTCGCGTTTGCGCCCATCGGTGCCACGGTGCGTTGGCACGGTGAGGGTGAGCCCGTGGTGCTCGAGTCCGCGGAGATTCGCGGCGAGCGGAGCGAGGGGATGATCTGCGCAGCGTCGGAGATCGGCCTTCGCGAGGTGTTTCCCGCATTCGATGCGCGCGCGATTCTCGATGTCACGCCGCTCGTGGATGCGAGCGCGGTCGGGAAGTCGCTCGCGGAGGTGCTCGGGTATGATGACACCGTGTTCGATGTCGAGGTGACGACGAACCGTCCGGACTGCATGTCCGTCATGGGGCTCGCGCGTGAGGTCGCGGCGATCACTTCCTCGTCATTTCGACCGAGTCCGCGAGTGGAGAAATCCCATCAAACAGGCAGACGAGATCTCTCGACTTCGCTCCGCTCCGCTCGAGATGACAGAGGATTGGACTTGCGCATACATGTCGAAGACGCTGCGCGCTGCCCGATGTACACCGCCACGGTGATTGACGGCGTGACGGTCGCTCCATCGCCTGCATGGGTACAGCAGCGCCTGCTCGCCGGTGGCGTTCGTCCGATCAACAACATCGTAGACGCAACGAACTACATCCTCCTTGAAACGGGACAGCCACTGCATGCGTTTGACGCACAACGACTGTCATTTCGAGAAGTCCCCGACGAGAAATCTCACCAGACACACCAAAGACATAAGCAGCAACACGCAGGAAATCTCGAGATCAACGTTCGGAATGCCAAGAAAGGCGAGCGCATCCTCGCGCTCGATGGCGAGCAATACACCCTCACGCCGGACATGCTCGTCATCGCAGATGCGAAGCAACCCATCGCGATCGCGGGGGTGATGGGCGGTGCGGAAACCGGTGTGACGGATGCGACGACCACGATCATACTCGAGGCCGCGACGTTCGATCCGGTCTCTATCCGGAGCACCTGGCGCGCGCTCGATCTCCGCACCGAGGCATCCATCCGCTACGAGAAGGGCGTGCCGGTGGAGAGCGTCGCAGAGGCGCGTGAGCGCGCGGTGGCACTCATCCTGGAGATCGCCGGTGGACACGTCGTCGGGAAACCCGTGAGCGCGGGCAAGCAGCCGCCGGCTATGAAGCCGATCACGCTCCACCTCGCACGTGCCAGCGCGATCATCGGTGCCGAGGTGTCCGCGAAGCGCGCAAAGCAGGTGCTCGAAGCACTCGGGTGCACCGTTGTCGCCGCAGCGTCTCCCGCGACCCTCCGCGTCACGCCACCGTGGTGGCGGCGAGGGGACGTGGAGGCGGAGCACGACCTCATCGAGGAGCTCGCGCGCATCTATGGCTACCACGAGTTGCCATCCGTACTGCCGGAGGGAGTGCTCCCCGCCGCGGTCTATCCTCCCACGCCACCCACCTCATCGTTTGATTGGGAGGATCGCGCGCGCACCGCACTCGCGGACATCGGTGCCGTCGAGGTCATGGCGTTCTCCATGACGAGCACCGCGACACTCATGAAGTGCGGAATGGACGCGGGAGATGCCGTCGCGCTTGAGAACCCGCTCACCGATGACCTCACGCACCTCCGTCCGTCGCTCCTCCCCACCATGCTCGAGATCATCGCACAGAACCAAGGCGAAACCCCAAGCGGGACCGTGTTCGAGCTGGGGAACATCTACGCCTGGAACGGCAAGCGCGGAACACTCCCAACGGAATCCCCCCGACTCCTCATCGCGCGATACGGCAAAGAAGAACACGCTGGCGCACTCGTGCGCGAGATGCAGGGCATCATCAATCACCTCCTCGCCTCGCTCGCGGTATGGCCCTCCCCCTCTTCTAGAGGGGGAGCTGGAGGGGGTGCGCTCTGGCACCCGGGCAGAACCGCCGAGCTCCACATCGCCAACACCCCCATCGCCACCCTCGGCGAGCTCCACCCTGCCATCACCACCGCGTTTGGCATTGACGGTCGTGTGGTCGCCGCAGAGATTGATTGGGCCGCACTCCTCCCATACCTCGGCACGCGCAAAACACCCGCGCGTCCGCCCGAACACCCGGCCGTGAAGCGCGACCTCGCATTCGTGCTCGACCAGAAGACACCGCACGCCGACATCGTCGCGCGCATCACCACCGCAACCCCCCTCCTCGAATCCGCAGAACTCTTCGACCACTACGAAGGCACCGGCATCCCCTCCGGCAAGAAGTCCCTCGCCTTCCACCTCACCTACCGTGCCCCCGGTCGCACCCTCACCACCGACGAAGTCGAAGCCGCCCACACCACCATCACCCACGCCCTCGCCGAGGCATTCAATGCCACGCTGCGCGAGTGAGGATGTCTTTTCGCTTCCACATTGTCATTTCGAAGAAGTCCGCGACTGAGAAATCTCACACGGTACAATACCTTGAGGCGAGTGAGATTTCCCTCCTCCTTCGCTCAGAAGCTACGGGAGGACGGGCCTTCGGTCGAAATGACAATTTTTCAGAGGTCTCGCCATTGTGGTCGGCGAGAAGCGGACTTGACGCGACTATTTGCTATCGTACATAATAGTGTACATATGCCCTCCAGCACCATCCCCGCATCCCGCGCCCGTAAAGAACTCTTCGACATCATCGAGCGCGTACAGAGCCCCGCCACGCCGTACGTCCGCCTCACCGTGAGAGGAGAAGGCAGAGCCATT
>JAUSKG010000010.1 GCA_030647005.1 bacterium | reverse complement strand
TCACGAGGGAGGTTGTCCTTGGCGATATGGGAGCGGGGGGATTCGGAGGGGGAGGGGGGACGTTCGGACATAGAACATTACACATTACACCCCTCCGATCGTCTGTTCCCACTTCTGGAACAGCTCTGCGGTGGCACGGAGGTCGGCGCCATTGTAGCGAGCGATGCGCTCGTACTCGCCGGCTTTGTAGATCTGCGGGACATCGGCGCCGGAAATGTCGGTCTTGGGGCTCTGGATGCCCATCTGCTTGCACCAGAAGTCCAGCGCGTAGTGGCGCGTCGCGCCGTAGAACGCGAGCTGATCGGCGAGGTCCACGTGGAACGTCGTGGAGTAGCGCGAGGGCATGAGGTTGCGCGTGGCGACGACGCCGTGTACGAGCGAGCGCGTCATGAGCCACGGCATGTCGAACATGCGCCCGTTGAACGTGATGATGCGCGTCGCGTGCGTCACGTCAGCCCAGAATCGCTCGAGGCACGCGCGCTCATCGCCGGCCTGGTACTGCATCCCCTTCTCCGTCCAGGTCTCAATGGTGCGCCCGGGCGCTTGGAAGTACACCGCGCCGGTCGCTGCCGTGACATCGTACACGCCAATCGCCACGATCTCACCGGTGAGCGGCCAGAGGTTGATCGAGTCCTTCACCTTATCAATCTTATCCGGCGTATCGGCACGCTTGAGCAGGTACTCCTGGGTCTCTCGATCGAGGGTATCAAACTCCGCACCCGATGTCTCAATGTCAATGACGAGCTGTTTCATAGATGATAAGCATACGCGAATGATGAGCATCCTCCTCTTATCAGAGTAGCGTCTTTCGCTCGCGCTTGCACGTTCCGATGGAGGTGCGAGAATGGAGGAGTTCCCTGTGTGTTCGTAACTATCTGAGAACGTATGGAGACATCTTCTCCGAAGCGATCGTGGACTGAGAGCGTTCCGCCGAAAACCGCGATGGGACTTGGCGCAGCACTCGGTGTTGGTGCGCTCGGTATCGTGGGGTTCCTCGTGCTCCTGCCGGGAGCAATCAAGGGAGCATCCGACGCGCCCACGCCGACGACCGCCGTTGCACCGACGCCAACGCCCGCACCGACACCCGCACCTGCTCCTTCCGCTCCGGTGGACATCACCGTGACGGCGGATGACCACATCCGTGGCAACGTGGACGCGCCGGTGACAATCGTCGAGTGGTCGGACTTCGAGTGCCCGTTCTGCTCGCGCTTCCACCCCACGCTCCAGCAAGCCCTGACAGATTACGGTGACGATGTCCGCTGGGTCTACCGCCACTTCCCGCTCGACTCCCTCCATCCGCAGGCGCGCGCTGCCGCAGAGGCATCGGAGTGCGCGGCGGAGCAGGGAAAGTTCTGGGAGTTCGCAGATGAGCTGTTCCAAAACCAGCCCTCGCTCGGCGCGGACCTCTACCAGCAGAAGGCCTCCGAACTTGGACTCGACACCGCGCAGTTCAATGCGTGTGTGACAACGCGCAAGTACGAGGCGAAGGTGCGCGCGCAGGAGGCAGCGGGACTCGCCGCCGGTGTCCGCGGTACTCCGGGCAGCTACATCAACGGCATCGAGCTCGGCGGTGCAGTGCCGTACAGCCAGGTGCAGGCGATCATCGAGTCAGAACTGAGCAACTAGTACCCCGCAACGGAAAGACCACCCCGATGTCCATCGGGGTGGTTTCGTTTACGGTTGCGGTGGCTTGGGGACGGTGCGAGCAGGATCAATGTCCTGCATCGCCTCCTCCACACCCGCTTGGAGTGCGAAGATACGCGCGAGGAAATCAATCTCGCGATCAATCGCCTCAACCTGCGCCTCGATTCGCGCATAGACCGTTTCTCGGTTGTGCCAGGGCACGCGCTGCGTGATGGACCGCTGCACTGCATCGCTCTGGAGCATGGCAACGAGCCGATCGAGACGCGCTGCGGCGCGAATGAGTTTCCTCCTGTTCAACCAATCCATTGCATCCTCCTCACGGGAAAGGTTCTTTCCGTACCGTAGCGATAGCACGGGCCACTCGTCAAGCGTTGGGGTGTTGCGTGTGCCAATCCGTGGCCTGCTCGTAGGCCTCGCCGAGGGTGAAGAGTGTGTCCTCCGAAAACCACGGCGCGAGGAGCTGGAGGCCAACGGGGAGGCGCACCACCCCCCCTCGCCCCCCCTCGAGAAGAGGTGGGGGATCAGAGGAACGTTCCACGAACCCGCACGGGATGGAGAGACCCGGGATGCCCGCGACGTTCGCCGAGACCGTAAAGATGTCCGAGAGGTACATCTGGAGCGGGTCGTCCTGCTTGGCACCCAACGCCCACGCGGGTGTTGGTGTCGTTGGTGTGAGGAGTACGTCAACGCGCTCGAATACTTTTCGGTACTCGTGCTTGATCCGATTGCGCACTGCGAGCGCGCGCTTGTAGTACTGGTCGGCGTAGCCAGAGGACAGTGCGTATGTCCCGATCATCACGCGCCGCTTCGTCTCCGGCCCGAATCCCGCAGCGCGCGTCTTCGTGTAGACCTCGTTCAAGTTCGCCGCGTTCGGTACGGACCCGGCGAGTGCCGAGAGGCCGTAGCGGATGCCGTCGTACCGCTCGAGGTTCGCGGAGACCTCCGATGGCATGAGGACGTAGTACACGGCGAGCGCGTACGTTGTGAGCGGGAGCGAAACCTCCTCCACGCGACAGCCGAATCCCTCAACGGTCGCGATCGCATCGCGCACCGCCTGCGCGACGTCTGCGTCCATCCCCTCCCCAAAGTACTCTTTTGGAATCCCGACGCGGAGGTCGGCCACGCGCTTGGCATCCGATGGTCGGCTTGCAGCTCCCGACGATGTCGCGTCGTGGCGATCCTGCCCGCGAATCGCGTGAAACACCGTCCGCACGTCCGCGACGCTTCGCGCTATCGGGCCGATGACATCGAAACTCGATGCCATGGCGATGAGACCATGGCGAGAGACGCTCCCGTACGTTGGCTTGAGGCCGACGATGCCGGAGAGTGCGGCGGGCTGCCTGATGGAGCCGCCGGTATCTGAGCCGAGCGCGACGCACGCGAGGTCGGCGGCAACTGCCGTCGCCGACCCGCCGGATGATCCGCCTGGCACGCGGGACGCATCCCACGCGTTCACCGTCTTCCCGAGCGCGGCGTTCTCCGTGGATGATCCCATGGCGAACTCGTCGCAGTTGGTCTTGCCGAGGAGCACCGCGTCGTTCGCCTTCATGCGCGTGACCGCCGTCGCGTCATATGCGGCGACGTAGGACTCGAGCACCTTCGCGCTCGCGGTCGTCGGGTGTCCCGCAACGAGAATCGTGTCCTTTACGGCGACGGGAACGCCCGCGAGCGCGGAGAGCTCATCGCCCCGTTCGATCGCCGCATCAACGCGCGCGGCGGCCGCGAGCGCGTCGTCGCCCATGACGTGGAGGTACGCCCCGAGACCGCCATCGCGTGCGGCGATCCGATCGAGATAGTTCTTTGCAACTTCGACGGCGGAGAATCGCTTCTCGCGCAGTCCGGTGCCGATCTGTTCAATGGAGAGGTATGCCATGTGCCTCTGGAGGTCACGTACGCCGCGTCACTTCCCGAGCGCGCCGAGCGTCTTCAGGAGATCCCCCTCCCGCAGCGGGAACTGGTCGAGGATGCGCTCACGCTCCTCCGGCGTACAACCGTGGAGCTCGTCCTCGCGCATGACGTTCTCGAGTCCGGAGATGTTCGCAACCGCTTCTCGTTGGACATCAACGTCCACCTCCTGGAGCTGGGAGACGTAGTCGAGGATCGTAGACAGTTGTCCAGCAAACTGCTCAACCTCCGCATCCGTGAGGTCAATCCGCGCGAGCTTCGCGAGGTGGTGGACATCCGTGGTGCTCAGTGTCATAGACAACCAGCGTAGCAGCGGCACTATCGCCTGACCAGCGCGATGAACGCCTGCTCGTCGAGTACCGGAACACCAAGCTCCTCCGCCTTCGCGAGCTTCGAGCCCGGATCCTCGCCGGCGACAACGTAGTCCGTCTTTCGGGAAACCGATCCCGTGGCCTTGCCGCCGCTCGTGCGGACGAGCTCCTCGGCCTCCTCGCGGGTCATCGTCTCCAGCTCACCGGTGAACACGAAGGTCATCCCCTCGCATGTGTTGCTTGCAGCTTGCAGCTGTCGGCTTGCAGCGACGGTGATGCCCACACCATCGAGTCGCGCAATGAGCTTCCGGTGGTCGTCGTCGGTGATCCACTCCACGATGTCCTTGGCGACCACGGGACCGATGTCCTCGATGGCTTGGAGGGACTCGGATGTTTGCGCGTCGAACCACGCGAGAATCGTTCGGGGAGCAATGGGACGAGACGCGACCGATGCGGAGGCGATGTGACGCGCGAGCGTCCGTGCGGTTTCCTCACCAACCTGCGGGATGCCGAGAGAAAGGAGGAACCGTTCGAGGGGAATCGTCCGACGATCCGCAATGGCCCGGATGATGCTCGCTGCGGATTGCTCGCCAAACCCTTCGAGCTGCGCGATGTCTTCCGCGCGGAGCTCCCAGAGCGACGCGGGGTCTTTGAGGAGACCGAGATCCAAGAAGCGATCCACGGTTTTCTCGCCGATGCCCTCGATGTCGTACCCGCCGCGGCGCGTGAAGTGGATGATGCGTTCGCGCTGACGCGCGTAGCAGTTGCGATTGCTGCAGAACGTGGATGCGCTCACTCCCGCCTTCGCGCCAACTCCACGCTTCTCGACCGCACTCCCGCAGCTCGGACATCGTGCGGGGAAACGGTACGCCTTCGTTTTTTTCGGACGGAGCTCGCGGAGGACATGGAGCACCTCCGGAATGACATCGCCGGCGCGGTGGACGATGACCGTGTCACCGATGCGCACGCCGAGACGCGCAATCTGATCCGCGTTGTGGAGCGTCGCGTGCGTCACGGTGACACCACCGACGTTCACGGGTCGGAGGATGGCAACCGGTGTGAGTGCGCCGGTGCGTCCGACCTGCACGCGGATATCCTCAACGACGGTCGTCGCTTCCTCGCCCGGCCACTTGAACGCGATCGCACCGCGCGGTGCCTTGCCCACGGTACCGAGACGCTCAAATAGCGCGCGGTCGTTCACATTGACGACGATGCCGTCAATCTCGTACGCGAGTCGCGGACGCTTTGCACCGAGCTGTTTGGAGAAACGAATGACTGCATCCGCATCCGCACACGACGCGCTCAACGGATTCACGGGGACACCGAGCACCTGCGCGAGCGCGTGCTCCTGCTCGTGGGTCGTAAGCGGAACGCCGAGCACCGCGTACGCGAAAAACGAGAGCTGACGCGATGCGGTGACACCCGAGTCGAGCTGACGAATGGATCCAGCGGCAAGGTTCCGCGGGTTCGCGTAGACCTTCTCTCCACGCTGCTGCGCCGCTGCATTGATGGCAGCGAATCGCTCCTTCGTGATGAACGCCTCGCCGCGAATCTCGATGCGTCCCCGCAGAGCGCGCTCGACGAGCCCCTCCCAATCCCCGAGCACCGCGAGCGGCGAGCGGAGCGAACGACGGTGCTTCGTGATCGTCGCGATGTCCGCGAGCGTGAGCGGGATCGCGTCAATCGTCTTCACGTTCGCGTACACGTCCTCGCCCACGCGCCCGTCACCGCGCGTCGCCGCGCGCACGAGCACACCGCGCTCGTAGATGAGCGAGAGTGCCAGGCCATCCTGCTTGGGTTCTGCGTAGAACGAACGCACGGCGACGGGCTCGATCCTCGCGATGCGCGCCACCCACGCCGTGAACTCCTCCGCGTCAAATACATCCGTGAGCGAGAGCATGCGGGTCGCGTGTGCAACCTTCGTGAACTCGGGCCGCACCGCTCCGCCCACGCGCTGCGTCGGCGAATCCGGCGTCACGAGATCCGGATACGCGCGCTCGAGCTCCTCGAGCTCGTGCTTCAACGCATCGCTCGCAGCATCGGAGATGAGCGACGTATCGAGCACGTGGTAGGCATACCGGTAGCGATGGATCTCGCGTCGGAGTCGCTCGATGCGCTCGCGCGCTTGACGCTTCGTCATACTACGGTGCTCTCCGTCACGGACACGAGACGGTTCCGCCCTTCACGATATCGCACTCGGAGAAGAGCACGTAGTCAAATGTGGACGCGAGCGGCAGCCGCGCCGGAAACTCAACGCGGAGTGCGTGCCGCGTTCCCGCAAATGTGCCACGTACCGTCGCTTGAATACCGGAGGGGAACGCGGTGAGCGTCTCCCCGAGGACATCGGTCGCGGCGCGAACGCGCACCGTTCCCACGTCATCCGAACGCGCGAGGAACCGTACGCGGTAGCCCACGGGCTCCTCACCCACCGGGTGCTGGAGGAGATTGACGACGACATCACCACTCGCGAGATCGGACGGACTGAGGAGTAACCGACCGATGGACTCGGCCCACGCACCCGTGCGGAGCCACGGCACCCACGTCACCTCGAGCCATGCGCTACTGGGGACTCCAGCGGCCATGATGTCAATGGGAGTGACCACGAGTGATCGCACGAGCTCGGTGGACTGCGTCGCGTCGAACGTCCCGGACATCGGGAAGATGTCCATCTGGCGCGACGCATCCTCCGTGAGAAAGAGAAAGCGGTCATCAACGGTCTCCGCCACCGTGCGCTCCCACGATGCGCCATTGTCGAGCGTCGCGGTGCCGTCAAGGCCATCGAGCTGCTGCTCGCGGCGCACGCGATAGAGGAGGTCCTCGACGCCCGTCTCCGCGGCGTAGGACGCGACGATGGCCTGATCCACCTGGCGAACGGCGCGCACGCGATTGACGACGACGGACCCAATCGCGAAGCTCGTCGCCATGAATCCGGCGAGCACGAGGAGCGCGAGGAGCAGTGTTGATCCCGGTCGTTGCATATCATCGGAGGTAGACGCGACTCACCACCGTGGTCTGTGCCTCGGTGGTTTCGCGCTGGTCAGGGCGAACGCCCGCGGTCGAGAGGACGAGATGCACCGTCGCGGCATCCTGCGTCTCGGGATCGCTCACCTGCACATCGAACGCATCAACATCTACACCGGCACTCGTGAGCGATGCCCAGGCGATGCTGCCGTCCGATGCCACGCGGCCAATCTCGATGCAGGAGCTACTCGGCGTGGGGCAGACACCCACCGCCGTGCGCAGGCGCGTGCCGGTCCCATCCATGTGCATCACCGCGATACCTGCATCCGTCACACTGCGATCGAGTGTGCCCTCGCGCACCTCGCGGACGATGGTCTCGATGACGAAGCGCGCATCTTCCTCGAGCGCGGCGCGTGCCGTCGTGCGCCGCTGCTGCCGCGTTGCGGTGAGGAAGAGGTCCGAGGTGAGTCCTACCACGATCGCGAATACCGCAATCGCGACGAGCATCTCGATGAGCGTGAACGCGGGGCGGCGCGTCGTGGTGACCACGCCGTCCTCGGATGACTCTGGAGCTGCGGGTAGTCTAACGCCAATCATAGAGGTCTGCTGCAACACGCGCGTCCTGCGTGCTCCCGCCGTGGTTCCACTGCACCATCGCCACGACGTGGATGCCGATACGCTCCGCGCCAATCGCCTCGCACGTCTCGCCATCCTCGGTGAGGATGACGCGTGCGCTCCCGCCTGCGGGGTCCGTACAGATGGGGAGCGTACGAACAATGCGGCGGTACGGTGTGCGCTCTGCGGGCGTGGGGGGTGTCGCTTCCGTCGCGTTCGTCCAGAAGCCGGACGGGAGACGCGCAATCTGTGTCTCGTGATCCGTAAAATCCCATACGCCGTGGTGGAGTGTGAAGCCCGCGCCATCGGAAAACTTTGGTAGCGCGCTGTACGTCGTTCCCGTAATAATCCCGTCATCGAACGCCCGCCCGCGCTGCCAGTTCGCATCGCGGAGCATCCGAACCACCTCCGCACCCTCGCGCGCCGCGGACACGCCACCGAACCGAAGCTTCGCCGCATCTATGGTGCGTTGGTTTGAGAGGACGAGCGTGAAGACCGCGAAGAGTCCCGTGACGATGACACCGATCGCCACGATGGTCTCGAGGAGCCCAAATCCGCGCCGCCCGCGCGACGCGCAATTCAAAGAATACGATGAGGTCTCTCCCCAAGTGTCATTTCGACCGAAGGGAGAAATCTCACCCGCCTCAATCCATTGTACCGTATGAGATTTCTCGGTCGTGGACTCTTTCGAAATGACATCGAAGAGAGATTTTGTAGGGGTTCCTGACGTATAGCGGTCCATAGGAATCACTCGAGATCCACCCGTCCGGATATCCCGTTCACGCGCACGGTGCGCGTCTCGCTCGTCCCCGTGTGACCAAAGACCACCTCGGCCTCCGTTGCGTCGTTCGTGATCGTGAGTGCCCCGCGGGGCGCGGTGTACGAGATGCTGAGTATCTGTTCGGATCCCGAGGTTGGTGTGAGCGATCGGATGAAAACGTTGTCCGGCAGTGTGATGCCCTCGATGATCTCTGGGGGCGCATCGGGATCAAACTGCGCCTGTGTGGAGCGAAATCGCTCGTAGCGGTCCACGAGAGCACCGTCGAGAACAACACCAAAGGAAATCGCATCGGGGTGCTGCGGATCGCCCGCGTACGACGCGACGCGCATCTGCTCGATGTCGGATGCAAATCGCCGCGCGGTCTCGGTGAGTTCGCGCTGTGGAATGGCCTGCCGGAAACTCGCGAGCGTCACCCCGAGCATGACGAGGAAGATGCCGACGACGATCATCATCTCGATGAGCGTGAACGCACTGCGCGACACTCGCGGTGATGTACGACTACCATCCATACCAACGGAGAATAACATCACCCCAGAACACGGTGACGACGGAACCGAGGAGAAGGAACGGGACGAGGGGAACCTGCGTCCCACGCTGCGCGCGGCGCATGGCGAGGAGGACGCCGGCGAGCAACCCGCCCACCACGTAGGACGCGGCCAATGCGATACCGAGGTGGAGGGGGCTGAAGAGTGCGCCCATGAGTGCCCCGACGCGCGTGTCGCCATCGCCCACCCAACGACCACGGGAGACGACCCGCTGCACCCAGAAGAACCCCGCGCCGAGGAGCATCCCGATGATGACGACGTGCGGGCGAACTTCCCCCAGACGGAGTACGGCCACCGCAATCATCGCCGGTACGCTCACACGATCTGGAACCACGTGCTCACGAAGATCAATCACCGCAAGGATGACGAGCGCGGTGAGCGCCACCACGACAGCAATCGCACGCGGGGAGAAGCCGAACGTCCACCACGCCCCCAAGAACAACGCGGCGATACCACCCTCCACGAGAAGCATGCGGAGGGCAATCGGCCCATCGCACGTTGGGCAGCGAAACCGGAGGAACAACGCGCTGAGGATGGGCACGAGCTCCCAGGGACGGAGTTCACGCCGACACCGATCGCACACCGAGCGACCGCGGAGCGACCGGTGGGATGGGACGCGATCAATGACGACGTTCGCGAAGCTCCCAACCGCGAGCCCGAGCGCAACGAGCACGATGGGGGTGAGTATGGAGGTGAACATGAAGTACCCTTGTGATGGAGTATACCAGAATAAAGAACGAAGGTGCTCTTCGCTACACGGGGAACGCTCATCCCTCTAACCGTACAAGAATTTTGCCAGGCCCCCAAACCATTAGGACGCACTTGATGGTACGCACGTAATACCCGAAGAAGTCGCCTTGCAGTTGGTACTTCCTCGACCAAATTCCGCAACTCCATCTTCCAACCGGAACTCGATCTCAAAATTCGCACAGGGCGCAGCTGCTGCGATACACACGAGCCCCCCCGTGTGCCTACCACGGTAGCGGTATTGACCATTTGCCGGTGGCTCTGGGGGATTCAGGACATTCGCCATGTATATCGTCCCCCCATCCGACGCGCACGCAGGAACGAATCCCACATCATTGAGACACGCCCAATTGCTGTCTCCGAGTGGAACGCCCTGGAGGGGGACACCCGGGTACCCACCGTTGTTCACCGCGTAGAGCTCGAGCGCGTTCATCGTCTGCTTCACGTCCGCAATACGCTTTGCGTCTCGCGCACGAACGCGTGCGGAACCCACTGCGAAGATCGCCAGCGTGGCGAGGAGCGCGATGATCGCGATGACTATGAGCAGCTCGATGAGCGTGAATCCTCGTGATTGCTTGTGGAACATAGGGACGTCCTGACACCGCGTGAGCGTGTAGAAAGTGGGATGTTTTTGCTACGATCTCAGTATACCAAAGTGAAGTACAAAAGTGCTCCCCGCTACACGGGGAGCACTTTCGAGAAAGCCGTACACTACGTGCAGGCGAGCCCGGCAGAGGTTGCTTCACAATCGGTGCTCCCCTGGCCAAACTCTGCAACACCATCTTCGAGAGCGAAATTGATGAGGAAATCCACGCACGGCTCTGCTGCTGCGAGACATTCCGCTCCTGCGGCAGTCGCGCCACTGTAGGTGTAGGATCCCGCTGGTGGCACGGGATGGCTTGGAACGTTCGCCATGTACGTTGTCCCTGTCGCACACGCTGCGACAAATCCTGCATCATCGAGACAGGAACCACTACCGGTTCCGAGCTCGACACCGCCTGTAGCCGCGGCACCCGGGTACCCACCGTTGTTCACTGCGTAGAGCTCGAGCGCGTTCATCGTCTGCTTCACGTCCGCGATGCGCTTTGCGTCTCGCGCGCGAACGCGTGCGGAGCCCACTGCGAAGATCGCCAGCGTGGCGAGGAGTGCAATAATCGCGATGACAATGAGCAGCTCGATGAGCGTGAATCCTCGTGATTGCCTGTGGAACATAGAGAAAATCTTACGAACACTAGTCGCACTTCATGCCCGAGGATTTTGCCTCACAGAGCGTGACACCATCCTCGTCCACATCGCGAAGCTCGGAGGTCTCCGCCTCAAGCTCAAAAATAATCGTGTAGTCATTACACACCTCAGACCCCACGCAGTCCTCACCTTCGTACGAGTAGTCGCGTCCACCTGGCGTTGGATTGTTCGGAACGGTTGCCATGTAGATGAGGTTGCCGGTCGCCTGTGGGCACGCCGAACCAAAACCATCCGCATCCAAACATTCCGCCTGAGTACCACCGATAATGAGTGCAGCGGGGCCTCCCTCGCCAGCGAGACCCTGGGCTGGGTAGCCGATCTTATCCACGGCGTAGAGGTCGAGTGAGCTCTGGATCTGCTTGATATCCGCGACACGCTTTGCATCACGAGCCCGAACGCGAGCACTGGACACCGCAAATACCGCCAAGGTCGCGAGAATACCGATGATGGCGATGACGACGAGGAGCTCAATCAAGGTGAATCCGCGTTTGCGTGGGTCTTGCATAGATCGAATAATGGGTTATCCACACTGATAGCGTACCACGACAGCTGCACGAACACCCTGTGGAATGCTCAGAACTGTGAGACGAGGTTGTACATCGGCAGGATGATCGCTCCGACCATAACGCCGACCCCGATGCCGAGGACGATCATGACGATCGGCTCGATGACAGTGATGAGGTCACGAATGCGCTGCTCGACGATGCGTTCGTAGTGACTCGCGAGCTTCTGGAGCACGAGCTCGAGCCGACCGCTCCGCTCGCCAACGGCGAGGAGCTGCGTCACCATCTCCGGGATGAGCCAGGAGTCACGGAAGCGCGTCGTGAGCGAATTCCCGTCCATGACCTCCTGTGCGGTCGCTTCAAGGAGCTCGCGGTACGCCGCGTTCCCCACGACATCGCGTACAACATCGAGCGACGGCAGAATACCGACACCACCACGGAGCAGCATGTCGAATGACTGGGTGATGCGGACAATGGCGACGTCCTGCGCGATGCGCCCAAACGCCGGGACGCGAAGCTTGAACGTATCCCATCGCGTGCGGAGCCACGCGTACCGCAAAAACCACCGGAACGCGACGACCGTCACGACGACCACGATGAGGAGGAGCCACCACCAGGTGGCGAGGAAGCTCGAAACCGTAATGAGGATCTGGGTGGAGAGCGGAAGTGTCCCGCCGGTCTGGAGGAGGACGTTCGTCATGCGCGGGATGACGAACGTCATCATGATGAACGTGACGGTGACCAACCCGCCAATAATGAACGACGGGTAGAGCATCGCGCTGCGTACTTTTGAACGAAGCTCTGCGTCGCGTTCCGCCTGATCCGCGAGGTACGAAATGACTTCGCTGAGGTTCCCCGATGTTTCACCGGCCCGCACGAGGTAGACGGCGAAGCTCGAGAAGATGCGCGGGTGCGCGGCGAACGCCTCGGAGAGGCGGCGACCGGACTCCACGTCCTTCACGAGGTCCACGATGACCGGCCGGAGGAGTGCGCTCTCCGTCTGGTGAACGAGCCCACGGAGTGCATCCACGAGCGGCATCTCTGCGGAGACCATGACCGAGAGCTGCCGGAGGAGAATGACGATCCCCTTGAGTGGCAACCGCTGAAACTGGATGGCCATCTCGCGCAGGGAACCCACGATGCGCGCCTCCGGACGGAGTGAGGCGGAGAGGTATCCACGGTCGGCGAGCTCGTGCTCTGCCTCCGCGATGCTCGGGGACACGAGTGCACCCCGCACGGTCTTCCCTACTTTTGTTCGGGCAATGTATCGAAAGCGCATAGGTAGAGCGACCGTGGCGTACTCTTTCTTTTCCTCTTCTTCCGTCATTTCGAGCGGAGCCGAGAAATCTCGTTGAGCAGTACCGTCATCCATTGTGCAGCAAAACGAGATTTCTCCGCTCCCTCGAGGACTGAGTCGGTCGAAATGACGGGGGAGGCAGTTGAGGACGCGCTTGGTTGTCTATGACGTGGAGGGGCCGATGGGTTCTCGATCTACTCGTGGCTCACGCGCAGCACTTCCTCGTACGTCGTCACACCCTCGAGTGCCTTGAGGAGTGCATCCTGCATGAGCGTGAGCATGCCGCGCTCCTTGATGTACGCGCGCACTTCCTTGTCCGGGAATCCCTGGACGATGAATTGCTCGAGCTGGTTGTCAAACTCCAGGAGCTCCACGACGACCGTGCGGCCATGGTACCCGGTCCCGCCGCACTTTGGGCACCCCTTCCCGCGTGCGAGCACCATCCCCTCGCGCTGCACCGTTTCTGGGATGCTGTTCGATGGGAACGTCGCGAGGTGCTGTTCGATGGCGTGCGCGATCTCCACGCTCGGCTGCACCGACACCTTGCAGTGCTGACAGATCATACGCACGAGGCGCTGGCCTTCTGCGAGGATGAGCGTCGAGGCGAGGAGGAACGGCTCGATCTTCATATCCGTGAGACGCGGCACGACACCGAACACATCGCGCGTATGGAGCGTGGAGAAGAGGAGGTGTCCGGTGAGACCGGCGTGGATGGCGAGCTCTGCGGTCTCGACGTCGCGCACCTCGCCGACCATAATGACGTTCGGGTCCTGGCGGAGGACGGCGCGCAATCCGGTTGCAAAGGTGAAATTCACCTCTGGACGAATCTGCGCTTGGTTCACGCCGCGCACGTAGTACTCGATCGGATCCTCGAGCGTCGTGATGTTCACGCCCTCCTCATTGAGGAGGTTGAGCACCGCGTAGAGCGTCGTGGACTTCCCGGAGCCCGTGGGTCCGGTGAGGAGCACCATGCCGTGCGGACGGTGCACCGCGCGGGAGAGGAGCTCAATCTGCCACGGTCGGAACCCAAGGTCCGCGAGGGTGATGAGACCACCGGACGTCTCGAGAATACGCATGACGACCTTCTCGTGGTCGAGGAGTGGCAGGGTGGAGACGCGCAGGTCTACCTCGCGCCCGGCCTCCGTCACGTGGATGCGGCCGTCCTGCGGCGTGCGCGTCTCATCGAGCTTGAGCTTCGCGAGCACCTTCACGCGAGCGATGATGGACGTGTGGAGCGAGATCGGCAACGTGAGCGCCGTCTGGAGCATACCGTCCACGCGGTACCGAATACGTGTCTGTTTCCCATGCGGCTCGATGTGGATGTCCGATGCGCTCGCCTCAATCGCATGGCGGACGACCGTTGCGACGATCTGTGAAACCGGCGCGCGCTCGATCTCCGCCGCGAGATCTACCTCCGCGTCTTCCGCCGACACCGCAGGGACGGTCATCTTCTCGGAAGCGCGCGAGATGGCCCGCTCCGTCGCCTGCTGCTGCTCCGGGTACTGACGAAGCGCCGCGTAGAAGCTCGCGAGCGAGATGATCGCGTAGCGCACGCTGAGCTGCTGCTCGCGTGCGTAGAACTCAAGGGCCTCGACGCTCTGCTGGTCCGTCGGATCCACGAGTCCCACGGTGATGCGGTTCCCCTCACGCTCGTATGCGATCGCGTGGTACCGCTCCGCGAGCGTCCTCGGTAGTGTCTCAAGGATGGAGACCGGGAGCACCGTCCCGACGAGCGTCATGATCGGGAGACCGAGGAGTTGCCCGCGCAACCTGAGGAGTTCATCCTCGGTGACGAGCTTGCGATCAATGAGTGCGCGTTCGATGTGTTCGCCTTGCTTGGCCGCAGCGACCAACTCCGCCACCTCACCCTCGGTGATGCGGCCTTCGGACTGCAGATGATGGAGGAGCTGTGTCGTGAGCATGGGAGTGCAACCTTATTGCGTCCCCTCAAAAATCGCAAACGGATTGGCGTTCCCGAGTCGTCCGGGTGTGACGTTCGGTGCGAGGAGAACAAGCGATTGGAAGCGCGGATCGTCAAGGAGTGCCTCAACGGCTGCAACGTCAATCATCGTCCCCCGCGTGACGGCCGTACTCGTCTGCGGAAGTGGTGGGAGCGGACGGATGATGTCGGAGATGATGACGAATGCCGCGATGACGAATGCCGCGACCGTGGCCATCATGGTCCAGTTCCGAAGTGTGCGTGGTGCGAGCATACGGGTGTCGTTACTCCAACGCGTACGCGCGGAGCGTGAGTGCGGCCTGGAGACGCTCCGGAGTAAATTGCACGGAGCGCACATCCACGAGGCGACGGCTCTGCGTGAGGACCGTGATGAGCGACTTCAAGCGTTCGTAGTTCACGTTGCGCACACCGAGTCCAATCCGCACAACGCCACGCTGACCGAGGACGCGCTCGAGCGATGCCGGCGGTGCCTCCGGCGAAATTTCCACGCTCGCGATCGCCACGCCGGAGCGTTGTCCAGCCGCATCGAGCGTTGCGAGGAGCCCCGGGAGGTCCTGCCCGCTCGGTAGTGCGGAATCAACGATGGGCTGCGCGGTGGTGAGATCGTGCTCGAAGGTCTCCCGTGCAGCAGTGAGCCGTGCGAGACGCTCCTCGAGCACCGTGACGTCCGCGGCAAATCCGCGCCTCCGCTCGAGTGTCCGAAGCTCAAAGAGAAGCGGTCGGAGGAGCAGGAGGTACCCGATGAGTCCAAACGCGAGCACGACGACCGGCGTGAGCATCGGGAGGAGCCGATCCCAGTTGAGCTCCTGCTTGAGCGCACCGGCGCGCTTGGGTTTGAGTTTGGTTGCCATAGGGATGCTCACGATGCGGGTACCGATGCGGGTACGATCGCGCTACCCGTATCGTCGAACATCGTGAAGAGATCAGGACGCACACGCAAACGGAGGTCAAAACGAATACCCCGCGTGATGCCAAGCTCGTCAATGACACTCGAGAATCCGGAGATACCGAGGTCTTCAACGCGCGGTTCCTCCTGCCACGCGACGAGCTGTGCGGCGGCCACACGGAGGTTCGGCGCAATCGTCGGCAACGTGATTGTCCCGTTTGCGTCAACGCTCAGCTGGTCGTACCGCATGCCTGGGAGCGTCCGCGCCTCCAAGAGGTCGAAGAACGGCTTCCAGGTACCGTGCTGCTCGACGATTGCCTGGAGCGCGATCGCGCGATCTGCCGTCACACGGTAGGACTCCACCGCACGCTCCATCGCCGCGATGCGCGAGAGCACGTCCGAGCGTCGTGCCTCGACCACGCGCGTCTCCTCCTGTTCTCTGGTGACGCGGCTGGAGAGCATGGCCCAGGGGATGCCGACGAGTGGGATGGTGAGTGCGATGCCAACGACCGCAATGAGCCGTGGCCACGTTGGTGAAACTGGCTTCTTCTTGAGCTCGGACGGAATGAGGGAAATGCTCCGCAACGCGCGACGGCCCAACGCGGGGATGTGGAGACGTTCACCCTCCCCCGCCACCGGAACCGCGCGCGGCGCACGACGCACTGGCGGGTTCGCAGCAGGTGGCGGGGTGGAAGGTACTGCTACAGGCGGGAGCGCGGGTGCTGGCGTTGATTCACGCTTCGCCTCGGGACGCTTGCGTACCGGGGGGCGTGTGCGACGCACTGCCTCATCGTCGCTCGGCACATGGAAGACACCGCGCGTATTCCCGCGCGCGCCCGAGGCCCGTTGCACGTCCTCCTCGGCCTTCCGCATGTCCTCTGGAAGTAGGGTGGGATCCTTCGGCATAGATGAAACGTGTGCCTTACACGATTTCCCGCATCCCCAATCCGACCGCAACGGCGAACCGCGCGCCGATCGTATCGAGGGCCGGACGAAGATCAACCGGGTACACGACGCGCGCCCACGGATCACCAACAAACGCGCGAAGGTTGAGCGTAGACCCAAAGTACTCCGTGAGCGATGGGAGGAGCGCACTCCCACCCGCAAGGATAATCTTCTCCACGGATCGCCCGTTGTTCACCTCCTGCGACTGGTGGAGATTCATCGCGTACCGCGCCTCTTGAATGACGGGTGCGAACAGTCGCTCGAAGAGCTTGGGGAGTGCTGCCGCCGCAGGGTTGCCCGTTGGGGTGACGGCGAGATCGAGCTTGAGCTCTTCCGCTGCGGGAACGGCGATACCCATGAGATCGCTCATCGCCCGCGTGAGGTGGCGACCGCCGACGTCAACGCTCCGTGAGAGCATCGGCGTTCCATCCTCCACGATGACCATGGACGTCCGCGATGCGCCGATGTCCATGAGCAGGACGACTGCGGGATCGTCGCCCACGAGTGAACGAATGAGCGCGAACGCCTCCGTCTCCAAGCTCAGGAGCTCCAAACCCGCTCCGCGAAAAACCGTGATGTACTGCTGGACGAGCTGCTTGGGTGCCGCGGTGAGGAGCACGCGCGCGGTGGTCGTGTCCGTGTTCTCCGTCTCCAAGTCCTCCTCCGGCGTCAGGAGCTTCCAATCCGTGATCATCTCCTCGTACGGGAGCGGCAGGAGCTTCTTGGCTTCCCACGCCACCGCATCGGGGAGCTGCTTCTTCGCCATGCGCGGCAACGTAATGACCGAGCTGAACACTGCGGCAACCGGCAGCGCACACACCGCCTCTGTCGCTTCGACACGCGCACGCGCGCACACCTCTCGGAGTGCGTCCGCGAGACCACCGAGATCATCGCCGAGCGACGTCGCCGAACGTTCCATGGACGGGTACTCTGCGAGGCCGTAGGTGGACAACCGCGCACGACCGCGTTCGCTGCGCAGCTCTACCACCTTCACGCCGCCTGCCCCGATATCCACACCGAGGAACGCTTGCGGTTTTTTCTTGAAAAATCCCATGGACCATCGTGTGCTCGTGATTACGACAACCGCAGCGGCGCATCCCCATCACTCCGCTGAAGTTCTCCCAGTATACCACGAGTGACACCGTTGCACATTCATGGTGCACCGAGCGGCGCAATTTGTCTGATCTGTGGGAGCGACTGTGCAACATCACCAAATCCTGGCGGCGTGTTCACGAGCACGCGTCCATCTGCGACCACCTGCTCTGCCGGCGCGATGATATACGACGCGCGTTGCCGTGAAAACGCAAATTCCCTTGCAATCATGACCCCATTGACGCGGAGCGATACCTCCGACTCCGGGGCACCGGTCGTACCGGTCTCGATTGCGCCCTGTGCATAGAACGCACCGACGAGCTCCGCGACGCTTGGATCAATGACGATGTTCCCGCCAACGCCGTTCTCGTCCGCGAGCACGAGCCACCCGGGTGACGCGAGGTGATGCACCGCGAAGAGCGGCCCGCTATCCACATAGGTGATGTCACCGTCAATGTGGAGATCGCCGCCACGGATAACGATGAGCCCTGCGCCGGATTGCTCGCCGATTCCATTGATGAACCCCACGCCGGCCGCGCCGATGCGATACGCTAGGTCCGGTGTGGGATTTGTTGTGAAATCCACGAGGAATACCTGCCGATTGAGGAGGAAGTTCGCGTTGGTCCACGGGCTGGACGTGTCACCGTTCGGCGGACCAACGACATCGCCATACCTCCCCGCGAGGATGCCGGGGACATCAATGCGCGCCGTGCTGCTCGGCGAGAGGTTGTACGGCGTCTGCGCGACATCGGCGCATCCCTCCTCGGAGAGGAAGTTCACGATGGGTCCGCCGGAGAGGATGCAGTACGTCGCGTTGAACTCCCCCACCGGCGGCGGTGCGGTCTGCGGGTTGCCAATGCTCCCACCGGAGAACAGCGGACCGTACTGCGTCTGGAGCCACGGGAGGTATATCTTCTCGCACCGTCCGCTCGTGCAGTTCGCGTCGGCGACGCAGAGTCGCTGCGGCGCATCGTCGGCACAGATGCCGATAATGTTCCGGCAGAGTGCCGACGCATCGCCGATGCTCCCGTGCGTGGCGCAGAAGTTTGAGGCAATCCCACCGAGGCACGGGACGGTGTATGTCGCACCGCCACCGCTCGTCGCATTCGCGTCGCACAATCCCACCGCGAAGTTACACACGCCACCCGTGCACTGCACGTCCTCCGTGCAGGCGATGGACTCCTCGCCCTCGCACAGCCCCTGTGGTGGCTCAAGCGTACACGCAGGCGCGCACTGTGCCTCGTCGAGACAGGCGGTGTGCGGTACATCGAGCGTGCCGCCCGACGAGCAGAATCCGATCGCACCCGGGAGCGTCCCCACGGTCTCCGGTCCGTCCGGGTCCTCATAGCGTGTGCAAATTGCACCGGGTGGACAGCACGAATCCTCTCCGGCGGCCGTCACCCCGTCGCGGAGCGTACACTCGTCATCGCCCCCGCACATCGTGCTGTCCGTCACGCAGCGGCCACACGGCACGCCAGCCGGACAGCAGAGATCGCCGCTCGCGCACGCGGCGTGCGTATCGCAGGAATCCTGAAACCCGCGGCACTGCCCGCACGGCGCACCGCCGCGGCAGCATAGCTCACCGAGGACGCTGCACTCCTCGTGCGCGGTGCACGCCTCGCCGGACACGGTGCAGACGGGCTGCGGATTCCACGTTGTGACGACACCGCCGTAGTTCTGGGGCCGCCACGAGATCCATCCAAGCGCGTGGCCGCCCACTGCTGCGGGGCCGTTCCACGCGTACCCCGACCACTCGCCATTGGGGACATCCAATTCCTGCCACGTCGTAAAGTATGAAATGCCGGATGCGCACGTTCCGCCCGGCGAGCTTGGCGTTGCCTGGTCGCAGGACAGCGCGATCCATCCGTCATCGCCCAATCCCAGGACCTTCGCCCAGCCGGTGGCCTGACCGGTGATCGCATTGAACCGCGCAGTCCAACCACCCGGCGGTGTCTGGCCGCCGTATCCATCGCACGTCGCTCCAAAGCAGATCCACTGCACGGAACGCGACCACGCAAACCCGGAGAGAAACCCCAGTGCATCAGTGTGCACACCGTAGGACGGATCTGCATACGTCCCACCGAGGTTGCAGGGGTCGTTCGTGCCAAACCGCTCGCAGTTCGTCCCGTTCATGGAGATCCACCCCACCTGTTCACTCCACGCCCACCCCGCCACATTCTCCGTGCCGCTCGCCGCCACGATGCGCGGCGCGACCAACGCACAGAACGCCACGATGATACTCGTGGCGACCACACCGGAGAGTCGCAAACGCTTCTTCCCCTTCGTCATTTCGAGTGAGTCCGCGAATCGAGAAATCTCGTTGAGCAGTAGGATGCCGCTCGTACTGTTGGACGAGATTTCTCCACTCGTTCGAGGACTCACTCGGTCGAAATGACGGAGAGAGAGGGTGATGGCCTGCCCTGCGTAGCTCGCAGAGCGTAGCAGGGAGGGAGGGGCGGTTTGTTGTTGTTGCGCCATGTGTCAGACCACCTCTCCCCCTCCTACTCCCCCTCTCCCCCAGCGGAGAAGGGGAGGGACAGAAAAGAGATGTCGAACCGAACATTGCTCTATGCGCAGTATATCACATCCCATCCACACGCCCGCGGGCATCAATGGCGCGATTCACAAGCGCGTCAGCTTCCTTATTCTGCGCGCGGCGCACATGTGCGAACGTGCAGCGTTGAAATCCTTGCGCAAGGGTGACGAGTTGCACGAAGAGTGGCGCAAGCCCCGCATTCTTCACGCGGTACTCACGGTTGAGCTGCTTCACGAGGAGCTCGGAGTCCGCAAATGCCTCGACGTGCGTCGCGCCAAGCTCGCGCGCGCGAGAGAGTGCCGCGAGCATCGCGCGATACTCGGCCTGGTTGTTCGTCGTCTCACCGATGTACTCACCGAACGCGGCGACAACGGCCCCCGCCTCGTCCTTGATAACGATGCCTGTCCCCGCTGGACCCGGGTTGCCACGCGCACCACCGTCGGTGTAGATGGAGAGTTTCATGTATGGATTACTCATCCTCCTCATCGTCCACGGTCTCGCCGTAGAACTGGAGGTCAAATTCGATCTGCCGCATGGCATCGGCGAACATCTCGGCAACGGCCGGAGCGAGGTCCGCGGGGTGTGGGGTCTCTCTGCCGTCCGTCCCCCAGATACTCCGGAAGGTCGTCCGCTCGTCTTCAGTGGGCTCACCGATCTGGAATCCACGCGCGATGACACCGAACTCCTTGCCGGCACGCGCACCGACGCGGCGGAGTGCCTCGAGCGCATTGCGTGTATCCTGCGGCCCGCTCGTCTCTTTCGCGGCGTGTGCACTCGCGTCGTTGGAGCCGCCATCGGTCACGAGCAGCACGAACTCACGCGCACGCCCTTCCGCGAGGTCTTCGCGGTGCACATCGTCCATGCTGTCCGCAATCCCCCAGAGCGGCTCTGCGTCGCAGGTGACGCCGTAGTTCGACGTGATCTTTCCGAGCGCCCGGAACTTCGCCGCGAGCTCCCCGTCCGCAGTGAGCGGCGCGTCCGCGGTAAGGTGCTTCGCGATGTCACTCGCTCCCTTGGAGCCAAACATGCGCACCTCCGTGTCCACATGGAACGGTTCGCGCATGCGGAATCGCAGGTTCATGTTGGCCTCAAACGATCCCAACGCCTCCTGGAAGAGGACGTAGAGTTGACGGACGGCATTGATGCGATCGCTACCCATCGAGCCGGACCCATCGAGCACAAACCGTACGCGCAGCTTGTTCGGGAACAGGACGAGCTTGGGGATGTACTCGCGCTGGAGGTACGTCTCCAGTGCCTCCCAGGGGATGTCCTCCGGCCGCTCGGCGGCGAGCTCCGGCGCGTACTTCCCGATGAAGCGCTCGACATCAAAGGTCCCCTGCCGGAATCCGGTGAGGAGCACCGCGCGCATACGCTCGGTGACGGTCTTCATGATCTGCTCAAAGACCTGCCCGAGCTCTTCAACGTACGGCGCGACCGACTGCTCGAGTGCGCGGTACTGTATCGCGAGTGCCGGATCCACGTCGTGTTCGTCACACACGGTACGATCATGAGACCGCCTCGCGTTGCGCAGCTTGTCCTGCGGAGTGAGCCGCGCAGCGCGTGCCTGCTCGCGATCCTCACGCGCACGCTTGCGCTGGAGCGTGTTCTGCTGGTTGATGAAGTCGCGGATGACATCGAGGTCAATCGGCTCCGGACGATCGTCGAGTTCCTTCCATGGATCGTCGCCTCCTGCGGACTTGCCGTCTCCTGACTTTCCCGCCTGTGGCTTCCCGTCTTTCGGATCTTCCTCGGGCTCGCCATCCGGCGGTGCTGGATCTCCTACTCCCCAACCATCATCCTCCCCGCCCTCTCCGCCACTGCCACCCGGCGGCGCGGGCTTTGGAACATTCATCTTCCGAAGGTCCTCACGGAGGAAGGCGAGGTACGCCGGCTCCACGAGCCGCTTGATCTGCTCGTACCGCCACGCGGGGTCTGCGGGGGTCTGCGCGACGAGCTGCCCGCGACCGCGCGGGACCGTGCGCGTGAAAGCCGCAACTTCATCGCGCAGCGTCCGGTTGTTGTGCTCCGCAATCGCATCCGGGAATCCGGAGAGCACCGCACGCACATCATCGGCGACGAGCATCGCCTGCTCCGGCACCATCTGCTCGCGCAGGAGCGCGTACGCGAGCTGGTATGACTTCGGCATCTTGGAGTAGTCCGCGGCCTCCTCTTCCTGCGGTGGCGCGCCGCGACGCTTGGGGTCTGTGGGGAAAAGATAATCGCGGTAGAGGCGCGTCACCTCGCCCGCCGCACTCCCCCGCTCCTCGTGGAACGCACCTACGCGCACGCCAACGGTGCCGTTCACGTACCGATCGTCCAAACAGTTATAGAGAAGGTGCAATTTGTCGTAGAGGAATGCCTCGACGTAGGGCGTGGTACGTTTTGCTCCGGTCTTGGGGTCCTTCCCAGCGGGGACCTCTTTTGTGAGGTAATCCGGCAACACGCCATCTGAGAATTTCTGCCGCCAGATCTCCAGCACTTCCGGACCCAGCTGCTTCGCACGACGTTTGAGGTACTCAAAGTTACCCAGCATCTCCCGAGGATTCTCACGGAGGTCCAGGTAGTGCGCGAGCTCGTGGCACGTTGCCCACACGAGTTGTTCCTCGGACAGACCACGCTCCTCGGCCCACTTCCACTTGCCGAGATCGAGCGAGATCATGCCGTGCTCAAGATCAATAAAAAACCCGCTACCCACGGTGAACGTGAGTGAGCGGTCGCCCGCGATTGCCCAGAACAGCTCGCGGTTACGCGCGATGAACTGCTCGGCCTGCGCCCGATACCGCTCGAGCGCGGGGCTACGCTCCTGCTTCGGTGCAGGAACCGGCGCGCGCTCAAAGGCCCCACCCCCCTCCGGCGGCCCGGTCTGCGCGGCAAATCGTGGTGATCGTTCGGACATAGCTACTGATCATTCTGATCATATCACGCACACCAATGTCCAACACTAAGTGTTGGACATTTGGTCATCAATGTGCAGGACGGAATCCATGGCGCGCTCTTTCGCTCCGCTTCGTTGAACGAAGCTTCGATAACGATCGCCGTACCCTATCTGGTTCAGAACGATGTCTGGTGACAGGAATCCTTTCCAACGATTTTCACTGACGTAGTCCTGGTAGCTCGACCATGGATACTCCTGTTCGCAATTCCTCCAAGCAGGAAGATCACGAGGATTGCGGTGAATATACGCGGAGAGGTAGCAGAGCTGATCGTCATCCTCAACATGCACGGCCTGATAGGTACCCTGAAAAACATGCCCACTCTTCTCGTGTTTCGTGTTGAGATACTTCGTATACCCGTTGAGTAATCGTTGCATGTAGCGCGCGATACCACCCTCTTCGAGCTCACGAATGATCAAATGAAAGTGATTCGGCATGAGCGCAAAGCACACGAGCTCCGCGTATCGTCCCTGCAATTGAAAATCCGAAGTGTCCAACACTAAGTGTTGGACATACTTGCGGACGGTACGATTGAGCTGCGAAACAGATTCAGGGAACTGGTACAGGAGGAGCGCGACGACAAAACGCAAGTAGTCATCGTCTCCGTAAAAAATATCCCGGCGATCGTTCCCCCGATTGTAGATGTGGTAGTACTCCCCAGAGGTAATAACGATGTTCCGCATACACTCTCATCATAAACCTGCGACCTCTTGCTGTCCAACACTTAGTGTTGGACAGCGTACAGACGCTGCTCCGCACCTCCGTCCGGATAGATCGCAACGCACGCATGCGCAGCGTCCTGCCTCCTGATCCGCATGAGGCCAACGTGGGGCACCCAGCCCAAGAGGTGCGGGAAGACCCCATGGATCGTTAATGCAACGCGCGGATCATGACCGCTGTACAGTCCTGATGCTTGACGGCGCTGCATGGACAGCATACCGCACATTCTGAAAACCAAAACCAAAATCCAAAACCAAAATCTACACGAGGGCTCAACACGCAAACCGCAGCCGCGAATTCCCATCCGCATTCCCAGGGTTCAAGCGCAGCCCATCCGAGTGCCAGTACGCATACACGCACGGCCCGTCGGACGCTTGCACTGGGTCTATGGCCCCAAAGAGCCATGACCAGGTTCCTTCTGGTTTTGTCCAGTCATCCAACGGCTCCCCCGTCTTCTCATAGTGCTGCGCAAAGAGGGTGAGGTATGCGGAGAGAGGTGCGAGGGGGTAGCGGTGGGTGACGGCGTCTATCTGGGATTTGTTTGCGATTGTTTCCGTGGTGTTGGGGATGATGCGGGTGTCTGGTGGATTTTTCTCCCACTTCATGAAGTGGAGAGCGGGGGGAGGGGT
>JAUSKG010000009.1 GCA_030647005.1 bacterium | reverse complement strand
ACGAGCGTGCGCTGTTTCTTGGCGATCTGCGCGGTGATCTCCGCGATGAGATTCTGTACCTGGTGCTCGGTCGGCCGGATGTCTATCACCGGATCGAGGAGTCCGGTCGGTCGGATGAGCTGCTCGGCGACGAGACGCTCGCGCTGCTTGCGGCTCTGCGTCAGCTCGTACTCGTCCGGTGTCGCGGAGACGTAGACCGTCTGGGGGATGCGCGCGGTGAACTCCTCAAACCGGAGCGGGCGATTGTCCGCGGCCGACGGGAGGCGGAAGCCGTAGTCAATGAGCGTCTGCTTTCGCGAGCGATCGCCCGCGTACATGCCGCGGACTTGGGGGATCGTGATGTGCGACTCATCAATGAAGCAGAGCCAGGAGGAATCCCGCCGCGTGCCGCCGTACGCATGGTTGAAGAAGTCAATGAGCGTGAATGGGGGTTGACCCGATGCGCGGCCGTCGAAGTAGCGCGAGTAGTTCTCGATGCCGTGGACGTAGCCCGTTTCCTCGAGCATCTCGAGGTCGTAGCGCACGCGCTGCTCCAGGCGCTGGGCCTCCACGAGCCGGTCGTCGGCGCGGAGCGTGCGGAGGCGCGCTTCGAGCTCATCGCGGATGGCCACGTGGATCGCCGTCGCGTCGCGATGCGGGGCGACGTAGTGCGTCGCCGAGAATACGTCAATGCTCGTGAGGGCATCCACCGTCCCGCTGATGTTGCGGACGGCGATGCGCTCTACGCGGTCACCGTCGAGCTCGATGCGTACCCAATCCTTGTCCGATGCGACGGGGTAGATCTCCACGGTGTCACCGCGCACGCGGAACGTCCCGCGGCTGAGGTCCGTATCGTTGCGTTCAAACTGGAGGCCGACGAGCTGCGTGAGGAGCGTGCGGAGCGCGTAGCGGTCGCCGACGTGTACGGTGATGCGCGATCGCTCGTACTCCTCCGGCGACCCAAGGCCGTAGATACACGAGACGCTCGCCACAACAATGACATCATCACGCGTGAGGAGTGACTGCGTGGACGCGTGGCGGAGGCGATCAATCTCCTCGTTGATCATCGCTTCCTTCTCGATGTACGTATCCGTCTGCGGTTTGTACGCTTCGGGCTGGTAGTAGTCGTAGTACGAGACGAAGTAATGCACGGCGGCCGTGGGGAAGAAGTGCTTGAGCTCGCTGTAGAGCTGCGCCGCGAGCGTCTTGTTCGGTGAGATGACGAGCGCGGGTTTGCCCGTGCGCTCGATGACGTTCGCGAACGTGAAGCTCTTGCCCGATCCCGTCACACCGAGGAGCGTCATGTGCGGGGAGCCGTTCGTCACCCACTCCGTGAGCTGCGCGATCGCGCGGGGCTGGTCGCCGGTGGGGGTGAAGTCGGACTGGATTGTGAGCGGCATACACGGACAGCGTAGCACATCGCATTGCGTCGCGGTCGTGTGCGGGGTACGATGGGAGTCGCCTATGGCGCAGCAAACTCCATCGGAACGAGAAGCGGAAATCCTCGCGCTCTGGGAGCGTGAGCGGGTTTTTGCGCGGTCGCTCGAACGTGACGCGCCGCACGGTGATTTCGTTTTCTACGAGGGTCCCCCGACGGCGAACGCGCCACCGGGACTCCACCATGTGGAGGCGCGTACGTTCAAGGATGTCCTCCCGCGCTTCAAGACCATGCGCGGGTACCGCGTGCGGCGCAAGGCGGGCTGGGACACGCACGGACTTCCCGTGGAGCTCCAGATTGAGAAGAAGCTCGGCCTCAAGACGAAGCGCGAGGTTGAGCAGTACGGCATCGCGGCGTTCAACGCGCAGTGCCGCGATTCCGTGTGGGAGTTCAAGGGCGCGTGGGAGCGATTGACGCAGCGCATCGGATTCTGGATTGACACGACCGATCCGTACATCACCTACGAGAGTAGCTACATCGAGAGCGTGTGGTGGTTCCTCAAGCAGGTGCACGAGCGGGGACTCCTCACGCGGAGTCACAAGATCGTCCCGTGGTGTCCGCGATGCGAGACACCGCTCTCCTCCCACGAGGTCGCGCAGGGGTACGAGGATAACACGGAGGATTCGTCGGTCATCGTGCGGTTCCCCATCGCGCACCACACGTTCGACATCCCGCGCGCGGCGGAGGTCTCGATGCTCGTCTGGACGACCACCCCGTGGACGCTCCCGGGCAACGGCGCGCTCGCCATTGCCGCAGACGGCATGTACGCGGTCGTGCGCCAGGGGACGGCGTACGTCCTTCTCGCCGCGCCGCTCGTGACGCGCGTGCTCGGTGAGAATGCGGAAGTCGTGCAGACGCTCCGCGGCACCGAGCTCATCGGCCTGCGCTACGAACCACTCTACCCGCGGATAGACACCGTCGCGCACCCATCTGCGTACCAGGTGCTCGATGCGGATTTCGTTTCCTTTGAGGAAGGCACGGGCATCGTCCACATCGCGCCGGCGTATGGCGAGGACGACTTCCGATTCGCGGAGCGCGGTATTCCCGTGACGTACTCCGTGGATGAGCACGGCACCATGGCGGCGGGCCTGCCGGGCGCGGGGAAGTTTGCGAAAGCTGCCGATGCGGACATCCGCGAAGAGCTCCGCCAGCGCGGACTCCTCTATCGCGACGAGACCATCTGGCATACCTATCCCTTCTGCTGGCGCTGCAAGACCCCGCTCCTCTACTTCGCCCGCGCGTCGTGGTTCATTACGATGTCCAAGATCCGCGAGCAGGTACAGGCCCGCAACGCGCAGGTGGATTGGCATCCCGCGCACATCGGCACCGGCCGCATGGGCGAGTGGCTCCGCGAGCTCAAGGACTGGGCCATCACGCGCGAGCGATACTGGGGCGCGCCGATGCCGATCTGGCGATGTGACACGTGCGCGACGAACGAGGTCCTCGGATCGTTCGCGGAGCTCCTCGCGCGCGCACGCAAGCGCAATCGGTTCATCGTCATGCGCCACGGCGAGTCCGAGTCAAACGTGCGGAACATCATCAGCTCCAAGGTGGAGACGAGTGACCAGTACCCGCTCACGGCTGCGGGCGAAGCGCGCGTGCACGATGCCGCAACGCTGCTCAAGGCGCAGGGCATCACGAAGATCGTCGCGTCGCCGTTCTTCCGCATGCGCCAGACCGCGACTATCGTCGGCGCGGCGGTCGGCGTGACGCCGGAGTACGTTGACGCGCTCCGCGAGATTGACCTTCCGGCGTTCGATGGCCGACCCGTTTCCGAACACCACAAGCAGTTCGCATCGCGCACGGAGCAGTTCACGAAAGACGACGGCGTGAACGAGACGTGGGATGCGCTGCGTACCCGTCTCCTCGCGTACCTCAGGGAACTCGACGCAGCGCATGCGGGCGAGACGATCCTCGTGTGCACACACGGCGACGGGCTCTTGCTCATCGAGCATGCGCTCTCCGGCCTTACGCGCGGCGGCATTGATCGCGTGCCGTATCCGGAGTACGATGCCCCGCACGAGCTCCCGTTCGTCGGCGCGCTCATCAACGATCGCGGCGAGTTCGACGTGCACCGGCCGTTTATAGACACCGTTACCTGGCCGTGCGCGAAAGACGGTTGTCGCGGCACCATGATGCGCTACCCCGAGGTTGTGGACGTGTGGCTCGAGTCCGGCTCCATGCCGTTCGCACAGCACCACTACCCGTTTGAGCCGGTGCCGGAGGGCCTTGCGGATGACCATGGCGCGCCAAAGCCCGCGGGGTTCATCGCGGAGGCGATTGACCAGACCCGCGGGTGGTTCTACACGCTCCTCGCCGTGGCAACCGCGCGCGGTGAGGACGCGCCACCTTTTGAGCACTGCATCGTGCTCGGCCACTTGCTCGATAAGCAGGGCAAGAAGATGTCAAAGTCCAAGGGGAACATCGTGGATCCCGATGCGATGCTCGACCGTTACGGCGCCGATGTCGTGCGCTGGTACATGCTCACGGTCAACCAGCCCTGGGATGCCAAGGCATTTGACGAGCAAGACCTCACACTCATTTCCCGAAAACCCTTTGGCACGCTCCTCAATGTGCTCTCCTTCTGGGAACTACACGGTGGTGGCGCGGGCGCGCAGTGGTTGTCATTGCGAGGGAGCAGCGCGACCGAAGCAATCCCGGCCAATACCGACGCGGGTGCGCTCCTCGACTCCTGGCTCCGCGCCCGCTTCGCAAAGCTCCACGCGGACGTCACGCAGCACCTCGATGCCTACGAGATCACCGAGGCCGCGCGCGCGATCACCGACGCGACAGACGATCTCTCCACCTGGTGGCTCCGTCGCAGTCGCGAGCGGCTGAAAGCCGGTGACAACGGCGCGCAGCAGACGTTCACCGCCGCCCTCCAAACCCTCGCCGTGCTCCTCGCACCATTCGCGCCGTTCACCGCTGAGCACATCTGGCAGATATTAAAATCCTCCCCCTCTCCGCGTGCTCGGGGAGAGGGGGAGTTAGAGGGGGAGAGGTGGTCTGATTCCGTGCATCTCACTATGTGGGATTCCAATGCGCCACTTGTATCAAATACTGACGCGGAACTCCTCCAAAACATGGACGCGGTACGCGCCCTCGTTTCCCTCGGCCTCGAAGCCCGCGATCAAGCCGGTATCCCCGTCCGCCAACCGTTGGCCACGCTCTTCATTCCTGTTGTCATTGCGAGGAGCGAGTCATCGAGTGACGCGGCAATCCCGGCGTTCACCGATCTCATCGCCGACGAGCTCAACGTCAAAACGGTCCTCATTGATCCTGCGCTCAAGGATGGCGTTCGTCTCGACACTGCGATGACCCCCGAGCTCAAGCGCGAGGGCATGGTGCGCGAGCTCATCCGCAAGGTGAACGGCCTGCGGAAGGACATGGGCCTCGCACCGTCCGACGCGATCACCGTCACCTACCACACGGACGACATCGAGCTCCAACGCGCGATCGAAGAACACCACGTCACCATCGAGCGCGGCACCGTTGCTTTGCTCTCCACCTCTTCCAGAGGGGGAGTTGGAGGGGGAGCGGATACGGCAGCAGCTCACCACGCCATAACCATCGCCTCCGCCCCCATCTCCCTTGACATCGCGCGGAAGGAATGATACGGTATTCCCGAAAGGAGGCGCCCTATGCGGGTGTCGAAGCTCTTTACAGGCGATTGGTGGCTCCCCGTCGCGGTCATCGGAGGAACCCTCGTGCTGATGGTTGGCTGTGCATTCCTTGCGCTCTATGTGTCGCACAAGACGCTCACCGTGATCTTCTGTTTCATGATGGGGGTCGTGTTTGGACCATCGGTCTATCGTCTCGCGCTGAAGAAGGACGCGTGGCTCCGTCGTCGGCTGCGAAGAGGAGGGAAGACATGAGAACGTTGGAACTTGCGTTGCGCGGTCACACATCTCCCTACGCGCACGAGATCATCGAGGCCTTCGGCGGTGTGTGCTTCAAGACGATTCTGGAGATGGCCTCGCACCGCCTGATCATCACCTCGCTCAGCTTCGAGGTCAAGCGTTTTAGGAACTGGTACACGAGCAGTGCCGGTGACAAGCCGCTCTACGTCCTCATCCCGTCGGTGGTGCTCGTCGCCGTCTGGGTCGAGCGCCTCGAATCGTACGCGGCGATCAAGTACGCGACCGCGTCGCCTCCTAATCACGTTGGGCACGAGGGCTTCTCCGCCGTCTTCCTCCAGCATCGGAGTGGCATCGGTCTCTACATCTGCCTCGACCCGCGCGGTGCGTTCCTCCGCGACGCATTCTCCCTCGGCGTCTAGCCGATCGGCCCCTCCGCTACCAAGTGGAGGGGCTTCACGTTGCGCGCGAGGGAGGGCGTGGTACGCTGCCCGTGTAGCGGAGGTCTTTAGGCCTCCAGCATGTGCATCGTTTCCATGGAAAGGTGCAGGTTTTGCTCCATTTTTCTATGCAGTACACTACAACGCTCGACGCGCCGCTCTTCGAGAAGGTGGAGGCGGTGATCGTCCCGCTCTCCGAGTCGGAGTGCGCACGGCTTCCGGCTGCGTACAAACCACTCGACCGCGCGCTCGACGGTCAGCTCGCCGCCGCGCTCGCTGCGGGCGACTTCAAGGGCGAGGAGCACACGACGTGCAACCTCTACACCGCCGGTAAGATTCCCGCGAGCCGCGTGCTCCTCATCGGCACCGGCAAGGGGAAGGATGTCTCCATCATCGAATGGCAGCACATCGTGGGCACTGCAGCGCGCACGCTCCAGGCGACGCGCGTGACGCGCTACGCGCTCGTGCTCCCCGCGGCGTACCTCAAGAGAGTCAAACCCCACGAGCTTGGCGCGCTTACCGCGAAGGGTGTGCTCGTCTCCACATACCACTTCGCGGAGTACAAGTCCGATCCGGCGGCGAAACTTCCGGAGCCCACGCAGATGATCGTCGGCCCGCTCACCGCGGCTGCAGACAAGCAGTTCGTGAAGGGTATCGAGGAAGGCACCATCGTTGGCGAGTCCATGAACTGGATGCGGCGGTTTGGCGATATGCCGTCGTCCGATGCAACGCCGACGTACCTCGCAAAAGAGGCGCAGAGCATTGCGAAGTCAGACAAGCGGTTCACCGTGAAAATCATCGAGAAGGCCGAGATGGAAAAGCTCGGCATGGGCGCACTCCTCGGCGTGGCGCGTGGCGCGGAAACGCCGCCGAAGTGCATCGTCATCGAGTGGCGCGGCGATGCCCACGCGAAGGACACGTGGCGTGCGTTGGTCGGCAAGGGCATCACGTTCGACACCGGTGGTATCTCCATCAAGCCGTCTGCCGCGATGGACGAGATGCGCTACGACATGTGCGGCGGTGGCGCGGTGCTCGGTGCGATGCGCGCGATCGGTATGCTCGGACTCAAGGCGAATATCGTGGGCATCATTCCCGCAACGGACAACATGCCCGGTGGCCGCGCGCAGAAGCCGGGTGATATCGTGAAGACCATGCGCGGGAAGACCATCGAAGTCCTCAACACCGATGCCGAGGGTCGCCTCGTGCTCGCCGATGGTCTCGGCTACGCGCAGCAGTACGAGCCCAAGGCCATCGTGGATCTCGCCACGCTCACCGGTGCGTGCGTCGTCGCGCTCGGTCACCACTACGCCGCGCACTTCGCGAACAACAGCGCACTCGAGAAGCAGGTGCAGGAGGCCGTGGATCGCTCCGGCGACCGCTCCTGGCACATGCCGCTCGGCGATGCCTACACGCGCGAGGTGAAGAGCGACGTCGCGGACTGGCAGAACCTCGGCAAGATGGATCGCGCCGGCGGCTCCATCACCGCCGCAGCGTTCCTCGAGCAGTTCGCGGAAGGCCGCCCCTGGGTACACCTCGACATCGCCGGCACCGCCTGGGACACCCAGCCCAAGCCCTGGCGCGGCAAAGGTGCCACCGGTTTCGGTGTCCACCTGCTCGTGGAGCTCGCAAAGAAGTGGAGTAAGTAGGTTGCTCATGCTCGCCTTCCTCCGCGGAACCATCCAGGCGAAGCTCGCCGACAGCGTCATCGTGGAGCTCCACGATGTGGGGTACCGCGTGCTCGTGCCCGCTCCGGTGCGCGAGCGTATGCGGGTGGGGGATCGCGTTGAACTCTACACGCATGAGGTCGTGCGCGAGGATCGGCGCGAGCTCTTCGGGTGCACCACGCAGGACGCGCTCCAGCTCTTCCTCCAGCTCATCTCCGTCTCGGGTGTGGGGCCAAAGAGCGCGCTCGGCATCCTCTCGCTCGGCGAGCCGCAGGACATCCGCGACGCCATCGCGCGCGAAGATGTCGTGTACCTCTCCAAGGTGGTCGGCATTGGCCGCAAGACCGCGGAGCGCGTCGTCATTGATCTCCGAGGGAAGATGACCGTGTCCAGCGACGCACTGGCCGGGGTGTCTGCGACCGGAACGAACGGCGATGTCGTCAGCGCGCTCGAGAAGCTCGGGTACAAGGCGAAGGAAGTCCGCGACATCATCCGCAGAATCCCGCACGACGGCACACCCGAGGAGCGACTCAAGGCCGCGCTCCAGGAGCTCGGGAGGGGATAGTATGTGTGCGAGTGGTGATGAGAGTATGGACGACCTCTTGCAATCAGCGGGATGGGAGCAATTCCAGCAAGCACTCGGACACCGCACGCATCGCGTTGACGGTGTTTTGGCGATCGAGCTGCCGCTGCCGCTTGGGCAACGCTACCTCTACTCGCCGCGAGGCGGCGAAGCTACAAGCCGACAGCTGCAAGCTGCAAGCGCATGCGCACGGAAAACGGGAGCGATGTTCTGGCGCGGAGAGTGCTCCACACCACTCGCAACGCGCAACTCGCAACTCGTCACCCCCGCCGTCCTCCGCCGTCAGGTCGAGCCCCAGCATACCTGGCGGGTGAACCTCGAGCCGTCACTCGATGCGGTGCTCGCGGGGATGCATGAGAAACATCGGTACAACGTACGCCTCGCGGAAAAACGAGGGGTGGTGGTGAGAACGGTTTCTCTCGTTCCGTCATCTCGAGCGGAGCGGAGCGCAGTCGAGAGATCTCGTCAAGCAGATGGGGCTGCAGACGCTGGACGAGATTTCTCCGCTCGCGGACTCGGTCGAAATGACGATGGAAGAGGCGGACTCGGTCGAAATGACGATGGAGGAGGCGGACTCGGTCGAAATGACGCGGCGGGGGACTTCGATATCTTCTGGTCCCTCCTCCGAGACACCGCTGCACGGCAACGGATACAGACGCATCCGCGTGCGTACTACGAGACGATGCTCGCGACGCTTCCGGATACGTCGCTCTTCCTTGCCGAGCGTGAGGGCGTTCCGCTCATGGGCGCGATCATCGCATACCACGGCGACACCGCAACGTATCTCCACGGCGGGTCCTCGTACGAACACCGCGCGCACATGGCACCGCACCTCCTCCACTGGATCGCGATGTCCCACGCGAAGGAGGCAGGCATGCGCTGGTATGATTTCGGTGGTGTCGTCCCACCCGAGCGTAGCGGAAACCTTCAGGTTTCCACGGACGGGTCATCGGATACATCACGCCATCAGGAAGATGGAGGTCTGAAGACCTCCGCTACGCCGTCCTCCTGGTCCGGTATGACCCGATTCAAGCAGGGGTTTGGCGGAGAGATGGTGACGCATCCGCCGATGTATGATATGGTGTTCCGAAGTGGTTGGTATACTGGAATGGCACTCCTCGCGCGTTTGCGCCCATAGTTCAACGGATAGAACGCGGGCCTCCGGAGCCCGAGATCCAGGTTCGATTCCTGGTGGGCGCATTGGAGATCGATACTGTCGCACACCCCGTGGTTCATCCACGGGGTGTGCTGCTTGCTTTGATCCCCTCCCTCTCCGCGTACTCGGGGGGAGGGAGGGCTAGGGAGGGAGGGGTGTCCTGAATGTCGAACTTTTCGACACTTCTCGCGGTTAGTGCTATGCTCAGAGCAAATGCATCCATGACCTGATACACTCTATGGCATCCTCCCACACCGCAGACGAACGCGAACTCCTCCACGCGCTCACGGCATTTGGATTCGATGAGAAGGAGGCGCGGGTGTACTTGGCGGGGCTCACGCTCGGCGCAACATCAGTGCTCGAGCTCTCGCGCCGCACGCGGCTGCCACGCACGACGCTCTATCCCATCCTGGAGGACCTTCGCCGGCGCGGGCACTTCAAGCTCGGCAAGAGCAAGCGCGGGAGCGTGTACACCGCAGAGGACCCCAAGGAGCTCGATGCGCGATTCCGCACGCGGGCACGCCTGTTCGCGGACACGCTCCCCAAGCTCGAGGCGCTGCGTGGCACCGTACATGAACAGGCCGGTGTCACCCTCTTTGAGGGATCGGACGGTTTCCGCCAGCTCTGGCAGCGCATCTTCAACTCCGGTGTCACGGAGTACCGCAACCTCACCGCCGGCGTGGGGTTCACCGAGTTCGTCCACGAGCAGTACCTCGTGGAGCGCATCGTCGCCGAGCGCGTGCGCCGCGGCATCCGTTCCAAGCATCTCATCAAGGACTCCCGAACCGCACGGAAGATCATCGAGCAGGACGCCGCCCAGCTCCGCGAGTCGCGCCTCCTCCCGTCCGGCATTGATCTCCCCGCATCCACCATCATCTTCGGCAACGAAGTCGTCTTCATCACCACCCGCAAAGAGAACACCATGACCCTCCTCTCCAGCCCCGAGAGCGCCGCCACGCTCACAACCATGTTCGATCTACTATGGGAGGCGGCGGAGCGTTCGTAAGTTTTTTGTCTGAATTGAGCGAAGAATATACATCTTGGTTAACCATTGATTTCACGGTTAACATCGTGTATCGTATATGTACATGCATGAGAAGCCCTACATCACCACCACCGAACTTGCCGCGCTGCTCGGCGTCAGCCGCATTGCGGTATTCAAGAAGATTCAGAAGGGACAGATTCGTGCCGAGAAGGTGGGGCGAGCGTACCGCATTGCGAGGAGCAACGTGCCGGAAATCCTCGGTGCATCGCTGACCATCCAGCGAAGGAAACAGATTGATGCAGCGGTACAGCGCGTTGTCCGCGAATACGGCGAGACGTTGGATCTCCTCGCCCGAGAATGAGGCGAGGGGCATCATCGTATGCGCGCGAAGCCGATCACCGTCGTTGAGGTGGAGCATATTGCATTCGCGTTGGCGCAGCGCGTCATGACGTGGGATGAGCCGTTTCCCGCATTTCAAACCAGGACACCACACGCATTGGAGCGATGTCTCGCGGCGCCGTTTGCGGGGCACAAAGGCGGCCAGTTCTACCATGGGATTGCAGAAAAAGCAGCGATCCTTTTTTACCTCCTCATCAAAAATCATCCGTTCCTCAATGGCAATAAACGTATCGCGGTCACTTCGCTGTTCGTGTTTCTCTCGACGAACGGCAAGTGGGTTAATGCCGATCCGAAGCATCTCTACGCATTCGCCAAGTGGGTTGCCGAGAGTGATCCAAAGCACAAGGATCAAACGGTCGCCGCGATCGAGAAGTACATCAAGGAGCACATGGTGCAGCAGTAGTACCTCCGGCACCACCCAACACATCCCCCGTACACTCGAGGTTGTTTTTGCGCTAGGAAATTGAGTTCAAGTATGTCCACGCCAAACATTCAGCGATCCCTCCGCGGGTATCGTCTCCACGGTCATCGCCTCGCGTTCGCGCAGGCGTAGGAGGAGCTCCGTGCAGAACGCGAAGGAAAGGCCGCGCGGTTAGTGAGCAGCATTCGGACGATGAAGTACAAACTGAAGGTTTTCGAGGAGCTGCGCGAACAGCTCGTATGGTGGTAAATGGCTGCATCTTTTTTCAACCACTCGAGTTCGGTTTTCGGTTTGCCGATGAGTTGGTAGAGCTCGTTGATCCTTCGGCCTGTGGTCTTGTGCTCCTGCTTGCGCTTATGCGCGAAGAGCGTGGCGAGGTTCTCGAGGAGCTGTTTCTTTCACGCGCTAATCTGCGTTGGGTGGACCGCGTGCTCACTGCTGAGCTGCGCCATCGTTTTCTGGCCTTTGACCGCCTCGAGTGCGACCGCCGCTTTCTATGTGGGAGTGAAGGTTTTCCGCATAGGATTTTCAGTATACGAAATCCATCATATTTACTCCTATAGGGTGATCTTTTTTCTTGGGTCCATTATAGTACAGTACTGTTTCATGGCGTGATGTCTATAGATCAACAAACTGGGAAACCACCGCCTTGACACGCCCTTTCCCCTGTGTCACAGTGCCAGTGTCGTCACTTCGGTGGTGATCCAGCCGCCCGCCTTTTGGTGGGGATTCGTATCCGGCTGGCCCTCACGGCGGTGGCGGTTGTTTCTTCGGAAACAGACGTCTTGCCGCAGGTCTGGGGGGAAATCCCGTTCTTTTCGAAAGAAGAGAATACCACGACCGAGTCGTGGATCCTACTCTGTATCGGGGAAGCCCATCAGTGCCCTAAGGAGTGCCCGTAGCAATGGGAGAGCCAAAAGATTGATTGCGTACTCTCATTTCTAAGAATCGCTCCTCTCGGTGTTCTGTCTTCGCTCTGTTGCGCGGGGATCGTTCTCATGGGGCATCCCGTACTGGAGTGGGAGGGGTGGGTACTCGCAGGTGAGGCCGGCGGTGTCGCCGTAATGGGGCATCCCGTACTGGAGTGGGAGGGATGGGTACAGCGCGCAGGGGAAGTCGGCGAGCGCCACCGTGTGACAACTCGTACTCGGTTGAAACAACGAAACCCTCGGATATAATCCGAGGGTTTTACGCGTCGTCGAACTGTCCATCATTGTGCGGGCACATGCGTCCAGTGTGCCCATGAGTGTTGATACGGGACGTACTGCATACCCTGTCGGAGCGCAGTTGCGTATGCGGCAACTTCCGCATCGAGCACCGCAATGATCCGCCACCACTCTTTCTGGTATCGGGTTCGTTCTTGCAATCGGCGTTCAATACGTACAACCACTGTGTCCGGTTTCATCGGCTGTCCGTGCATTCGACTCCACTGGGGAAGCAAGGCGCTGTCAACGACGGGCTGCCGGAAAAGTTCTTCAAAATCGTACACCAGTGCCTCATGTCCTTCAATTGGCGCGTGGAGAACACCGATACCCGCACAGAGTCCGTGCGCGCGGAGCGTGCGTTGGATGGTTCGTGCGAGGATGGTGTATCCGATGTTCAGTGAGGCGTTCCAGTGATCGGACGCATGAGGATGGACACGTCGCCAATCGTCCCGCACGCCAGCAAGCATTCCATACGATCGCCAATATGCGCGTGCGGCATGCGCCTCGTGAAGCATAAGCGCGCGACGCGACGGTGCCGCGAGGAGCGATGCCGTTGCCGCACGAGTGACGGAGATAGTCGCCCGGAGCACTCGCGCCTGTGGCATCTCCATACGTTCGCGGTTGGAGAGATATCGGGTGAGGAGATGCGTCATATTTGTATTTTTTCGTTCGATGAGTGCCCGTGCGGTTTCTATTGCATACGGGGACTCCCAGTAGCGCGCCTGAAGAAGATGGAGATGGAGACGAGTGTGCATACGCGTATTGTTATGGAGATAAGGAAACGCTCCCCGATGTACATCAGGGAGCGGCATTTTTTGCGCTCTCGCGCAATCTTCGGACAGCATCCACACTACACAATCAGTACGGGTTGCCACACCGAGTGCCGAGCGTACGTATTGTCTCCGCAGTACCCCCCCCACTCCAGTACGGGATGCCCCATGAGAACGATCCCCGCGCAACAGAGCGAAGACA
>JAUSKG010000008.1 GCA_030647005.1 bacterium | reverse complement strand
GAGATTTCTCCACTCCCTCGCGGACTCTGTCGGTCGAAATGACGGAAAAAGTTGCGGACTCAGTCGGTCGAAATGACGAAAATGGAAAGATCAAGACCCCTCGGCATCTGCCGAGGGGTCTCTGGGGTCTATCTACCGCCACTCTCCGGCGGGAACGACCGCCGCAGGTGCGGGGGTTGTGGCCTGGAAGGGGGGGATGATCGCGAGTTGCGAGAGGAGGAACGTGCGTTCCTTTTCGCTCAGCGTCGCGTTGGAAGCTGCTCGTACATCGGTGCTGAGCACTGCGGCCCGGAGGGGTGCGTTCATGGGGTCATAGGCCGCCAACGCTCGAACGAGGACGAAGCGGATGCGGAGGAGCCGTGCGTCCGCCTTTTCTGTTCCCGCGCTCTGGAACACCGGAAGCCAGAGGCGATAGAGCATGCCGGTCGGAGTGCCCGCGTTGTCCCAGCTGTCCTCTTCTGTCTCCGCGATCAGCCGATCGGCGTGGATCGGGATCATGTTGGCCTCCTCGGCTGCCTTGAGGTAGGCCTCGATGTCAATGCGCACCTGGTTGGCATTTTCCGTCGTGGCTGCTTGGAACTCGCGGATGGCCCAGCTGATGAAGGCCGTTGCAACCATGCTGTCCGCGTCTATCGCACCGAGCGTTGCATGGACGAGCGCGCGGGCGGCCCCATGCTCGAGATGACGAGCGGTGAAGATGACGAACCCGTAGATGCCTTTTGCATCGGCGTCGATGGTGTTCCATCTGGCCCGTGTCTCTCGCGCGATGACAGCGTTGAACGTCGAGCCGACGAGCGCGATGATACCCGGCCAGTTGTCCGTGAGATCGAGCGTCGTCGTTCCGAGTGTCCGTCGGGTATCGACATCCTCTCGGAGTGCGCATGAGCCCGAGAACTGCTCGGCCTTCAGGTCATACCCCACATGCTCGATGGTGGCCGCGACCGGTGGCGTGGTCGGCATTTTGATCCGCGGTTGCGGCGTGATTGCGCGTCCGGCAGCCACCATAGCCGCATCATCCTCCACGTAGCGGCGTGCGCGTTCGTCGCGAGCCGCGGTGATGCCATCCATCGCTCTCGGAAATGCCTCGAGCGCGGTCTCGACAGTGCATGGCTGCGCGGCGGGTGTCGGTGTCGGAGCCACCACGGCATGGATCGTGGTATGCTCGAACTCGCGCTCTTCGACGCGATCCTCGGAACAACTTGCTGCGAACAGCAGCACGGTGGTGATGATGGAAAAGATCCTACGCATCGTTTCTCCCTCCTTTTTCTCGGACGCGAAATGCGTCTCCTCACCATAGCGCATTTTTGTGATTTTGTCAAGGAGAAGCGAAGAAAACCCCGCAAAAGCGGGGTTTTAGAAGGGCAGCGTTTCGATGTAGTCGTTTGGTGTGAGGTCTTCATCCGGGCACCGCGTGAGGTGCTGACCCTCGCGCGGGTTGATGGTGATGCGGAGGTCTCCGCGGTACTCGTCAGCGATGCCGGCGGTAATGACGATCGTGCCGGCGGTGAGGTCGCTGACGATGCGTTCTGCTGCGGCGAGACCGTCCGGGCACCAGTGGAAGCAGGGGATGCGGCCCGTACGGTCCGCGAGCACGAACCGTGCGTAGGGTCGTGCGTTCGGCTTGGCGATGACGTGCGCCTCCTCAACGCGGAAGCGCTCGAACACGAACCCCGCGCTCAAGTCGCGGACGAACGAGCCGGCGGGTTTCTCCGGTGCACCGGAGAACCGTGAGCGGTGGATGCCGTCGCCAATGGTGGCGCGGTGCACTCGCCGCTCGAGGAGCGTCCGCATGCGTGCGGCCGCGGTGCGCGCGATGATCGTGTACCGGCTGTCCGCGGGGTGATCCGCCACGATGCCGACGATGGTCCCGGGTGCGGTCCTCCCCGTCCGCCCCTCGAGCTGGATGAGCTCGATCGCGTTCCGCGGCGGCGAGTAGAGCACGAGGAGATCCACCGCGGGGATGTGGACGCCCTCGCGGATGACATCGGTGGCAACGACGAACGAGACCGTACCATCTGCGAGCATCTGGAGCGCCGCGATGGCATCTGCGGGACGCATGTACTGCTGCCCGAGCACCGCGACGGCGGTGTTTGCGCCGAACGTCGTGTTGAGGAGCTCCACGAGCTCCCGGCATCCTGCGGCAAACCGGTTGTAGATGAGCCCGCGCACCGTGCGTGCGTTGCGACGTGCCTCGCCGATGAGGGTGAGGAGCGCCTGCTGCTTCGGGTGCAGCGCATCTGCGGCCGCGAGCGATGCGAGGAGCTCACGCGCGCGCTCCACTTCCGGCGTGATGCGTAGCCGTCGCGCAGCGCGGGTGAGGCCACCGGGCTTGCCATTGCCGAGCTTCCATCGCTTCGTGCACGCGCGTTTTATGCGCGCGAGCGCGACGCGGTAGTCGTCCGAGACGATGCTCGTGAGGATCGCGGTGAGCTGAAACGCGACGCTGAGGTACGGTTGGAGGTCGCGGAGCCGTCGTTGCGCGTCGGCATCGCGGCAAGCACCCGGGAGCTCCTTGAGGCCCGCAGCATGCTTGAGGCATTTGAGCGACGGCGTGCGCTCCGCGCGTTCGAGAATGCGATGACGCGCGAGGACACCCGTCACACGCTCGAGGACATTCTCCATGCCGTCCACAACGGATCGTACATCAGGCGGGAGCGGCACCGTGTGCGCCTCGCGACGCACCGGCGGTCGGAACGCGCTCGTCTCCTCGTCCGCGATGTCAATCCACGCCGCGAGGTGGAGGTTTGCGCGCACGCGCTCGATGCGTTCGTAGGTGCTCCCCGGCGACGCGGTGAGGCCGACGAGTCGCCCGTCGCGCGCGGCGATTGCCTGTGCGACCGCGATGGACGCGTGCGTCTTTGCCGCGTGGTGGCACTCGTCAATGATGACGAGGCCCACGTCGTCGAGTGGGACGATCCCGCGCTCGATATCGTTCGCGAGCGTCTGTGGCGTTGCGATGGAGATGCGTCCCTGCGCCCAGAGTATCGCGCGTCGCTTGGGCGATAGGCGACCCGGGATGAGGCAGATCGCCTCGGCATCAAGTCGGAACACCCGTCGCGCGAGCGCCGCGTGTTGCTCACAGAGCGTCGAGGTTGGCGCGGTCATGAGCACGCGGAGCCCGCTCGCGAGCGGATCGTCGGCCAGGAGGTACGCCATGTACGTTTTCCCGCTCGCGGTCGCCGCGACAACGCCGAAGCGTCGGTGTTGCTCCCATGCGTGAAAGACGATATCCACATACGGCCGGACCTCGATGGTTTCGGGATGAATCATGCGGAGGACTGGCGGCCTCCATGATAGCGGCACCTCCGTCTGGGTCGCAGCCCACGCGAGGAGGTCTCCGGTGTATCGGTCGTTCCGTCGTTTCACCACGATTGCCTCCAATCTTTGGCGCTCCCGCGCCAGCTGCAGAGGGAGCATTAGGAAAAAATGGTTTGCCTCTCCCTCGGTTGACAAAAGAGCCGTGCAGTGTCAGAGTACGCAGCAGTTGCCCGACTGTCAAGCCATCAGGTACGATGGAACTACTGCACGTCTATGCTCGCAACTCTCTGGCATGATGCACTCTACCAGCCGCTCCTCAACGCGCTGTTTTTTCTGTATGACCGCGCAGCGGGAGAGAACCTCGCGATTGCAGTCATCGAACTCACGGTCATCATGCGCCTCGCGCTCCTGCCGTTCAGCGTGCTCGCGGAGCACAAGCGCGGGAAGCTCGAAACGCTCTCGCGCGCCATCGAGGAGATTAAGCGTCAGTTCAAGAACGATCCGATCAAGCAGCGCGTGGAGGCGCGGAAACTCCTCCGGCAGCACAAGATCAATCCGTGGGCGAAGATCGTCGTGCTCGGTGTCCAGGTGCTCGTCCTCCTCGTCCTCTACCAGGTCTTCCTCGGCGGCATTGATCCCGCGAAGCTCGTAGACCTCTATGACGGTGTCCGGCGACCGGATATCATCAACACGATGTTCCTCGGGTTTGACGTCGCGCTTCGCAACACCTGGTGGGCGGTGGGTGTTGGTGCTATGCTCTTCCTAGAGATCGCGATCACGCAGGCGCCGCGCCGACACGCGCTCGAGCGGCGTGATGTGTTCTACCGCTACTTCTTCCCGATCGCCGCAGCGGTACTCCTCGCGTACCTCCCCATGGTGAAGTCGCTCTTCATCCTCACGACGATGGCCTTTAGCGCAGTCATCTTTGGATTGCGTCAGGGTATGACCGCGGATGCGTAATATGGCCGACCACATTGACAAGCTCATGTACACGTTCGTCGTGGAGGACGTCCTCAAGGGTTTTTTTGTGAACGTTCCACCCGGGTACGTCGCATGCGTCTACGACCTCGGTCGTGGCGTGCTCAAGAAGGTCCTGACGCCCGGGCTCCACTTCAAGATTCCATTCTGGCAGCGCGCGAAGCTCTTCAACACGCAGACGCTCGAGTACACCATCCAGCACGGGTTCTCACTTGAACGATCCGCCGCGCTCGGCGACCAGTCGGTGAAGGCGATAACGACCGACGGTGATACGATCTCCATCGAGGGGACGGTGCTCCTCCGGTTGGATCAGGAGCAGATTCCCACCATCTGGCAGGCGATCGGTGAGGATTTCGTCGAGAAGATCATCCGTCCGACGATCCGGAGCCGCTTCCGGATGATCGCGTCGCGCTACACGATGCAAGATATCCTTTCGACGAAGCGCGATGCCGTGGAGCTCGACATGCGCGATGAGCTCTCGCGCATCTTCCTCCCACGCGGCATCATCGTGGAGAACGTCCTCCTCTCGGAGATCGGTCGAGGAGAGCGATAACGCAAACATCCGTGCGACGAGCACGGATGTTGGTCGTCGGGGGTGCCATGAAAGAACCGACGCGATGTTGCAGTAGGATAGGTATGATGACCGTTGAACAGGAACGATCCACCGATGAGGAGCTCGTGGTGCGGGTGCGAGGCGGTGACGCGGAGGCGTACGGTGCACTCATGGAGCGCTACGCGGCGAAACTCCAGCGGTACGTCCGTCGTTTCCTCCTCGGGAGCGAGGATGGCGACGATGTCGTTCAGGAGGTATTCGTGAAGGCGTACACGCACCTCAATACGTTCGACGCGTCGCGGTCGTTCTCAACGTGGCTCTACCGCATCGCGCATAACGAGTGCATCAACACGATCAAGCGCAAGAAGCGCGAGCCGTTGCCGTTCTTCGATCCGGACACGCTCTTTCCGCACCCTGTTGCGAAGGAGACGCCGGCGGATTACGTGGAGAGGCGAGAGCTGCAGAGCATGGTCGAGCGATCGCTCAGCGTCCTCGATCCAAAGTACCGCGAGCCGGTGGTGCTCTACTACCTTGAGGAGCGTTCGTATCGCGAGATTGCAGACATCATGCACATCCCCGTCGCGACGGTGGGTGTGCGACTCCGCCGCGCGAAGCAACAGCTCCTCGCACAGCGTCCATCCGTATGACGAACGGAAGCCCCCGAGATCCCATTACGCGCGTGCTCGAGCAGATCGAACGCGGAGAGCTCCACATGCGCTCAAAGGCGCGTATCCTCCTCGGCACGATCCTCCTCGCGCTCGTGTCGGCGTTCGTGTTCATCCTGGCAATTTACCTCATCAGCTTTGGCATCTTCTCCCTTCGGACCTCTGGCGTGCTCCTCCTCCCGGGTTTTGGTACACACGGGCTCGTGCTGTTTTTCCGCGCGTTCCCGTGGGGGCTCGTCATCGTGTCGGCCGTACTCATTCTCATCCTCGCGCGGATGGCGCGACTGCTCCCGTTCCTGTACCGACGACCGATTGTCGTCGCAGTCATCGCCGCTCTCGCACTCTCGGGTTCGTTCGGGCTCGCACTTGATCAGACACCACTCCACCCGATTCTGAGCGCCCGCACGGCTCGGGGATCCGCGCCACTCGTGCGCGAGCTCTACGAGCACGGCGGCAGCACGGACGTGCGCGGTGCGTATCGCGGTACCGTCACCTTCGCGAGCGCGGACACATTGGAGATCATGACGACTGCGGGCGCAATCACCGTGCGGACGGTCCCGGAAACACGGTGGCCGTTCGGTATGTCCATACATATTGGCTCGCAGGTATTCGTCGTTGGAGAGATCGAGAACGGCATCGTGCGCGCCTACGGTGTTCGGCCAATTCTGGCGCGTTCGATTTTTTCCGATACCATGATTCTCACACCGTGATGGCGAATGAAATATTGCGAGCAGATCGATTGTAGTACCTCATGAAAGGCCACCTTTCCTCGATGCGAGATGTTCCCTGTCGCATTGACCACCACCGGTTTGGCATGTGACCGGTGGAGCGGCGGGGGAGCGCGAGTTCCCGCAACGAGCGCTCGCTCATAGACACCACGCCAGCCCGACCGGCTGGCGTGGTGTTTTGCCCGTGCATCGCATCCCTGTGCTATGCTGGGGGTACGAAATTATCACCATCAACGCTATGTCCATCCCGACAATCATCGCCATCATTGTCCTCCTCGTCGTGACCCTCAAGCAGGTCAACGAGTACGAGCGTGGCGTGCTCTTCACCATGGGAAGGTTCAGCGCGGTGAAAAACCCTGGTTGGCGGATCGTCGTGCCGGTCTTCCAGCGGATGGTGAAGGTGGATCTCCGCATCAAGGCCGTGGATGTCCCCGACCAGAAGGCCATCACGCGCGATAACGTCTCCGTGACGGTGAACGCGGTCATCTACTACAACGTGTCCGATGCGCGCAAGGCGTTCATCGAGGTAGAGAACTTCCGCTTTGCGATCTCGCAGTTCGCGCAGACGACCATGCGCAACATCGTGGGCGAGGTGACACTCGATGAGCTCCTCGCCAACCGCGAGCAGCTCGCGGAGCGCATCCGCGCGATCGTGGACAAGGAAACGGACGCGTGGGGCCTCAAGGTGCGCAACGTCGAGCTCAAGGATGTCTCGCTGCCGAGCGACATGGAGCGTACGATCGGAAAGCAGGCCGAGGCCGAGCGCGAGAAGCGCGCCGTCATCATCAAGTCCGAGGGCGAGGTGGCCTCAGCCGCGAACATGGCAAAGGCCGCCGAGATACTCAGCGCATCCCCTGGTGCACTCCACCTCCGCACGCTCCAGTCAATCAACGATATCTCGTCCGACCAGTCGAACACCGTCATCTTTGCAGTCCCGCTCGAAGTGCTCCGCGCGTTCGAGGGTCTCAGCAAGCGGTAGGGGAGTCACGCGCCTCTGTCACTGCGAGGAGTCCGCGTCCCCCCCCTGTCATTGCGAGGAGTCCGCGACGCGGCAATCCCGGTCATATCAGTACAAGGTGAAAGCCGACTACTCTCAATGGCCGGGATTGCCACGTCGCTCGCGGACTCACTCCTCGCAATGACAGGAACATGTCATTGCGAGGAGTCCGCGACGCGGCAATCCCGGTCATACCGGGGTTCCTCGCATGACCCATGATTGGAGCTCTCTCCTTATGGAGCACATCACGCTCACCACTGCGGATGGGAAGCACTTGGCCGCTGATTGGTATTCCGTGGATGCGCCGCGCGGGTGGGTACTCCTCCTCCACATGATGCCAGCAACGAAGGAATCGTACCGTGAGCTTGCGGCGGAGCTCCAGCGCGTTGGCATCGCATCGCTCGCATTCGATCAGCGCGGCCACGGTGCATCCACCGGTGGGCCCGATGGGTACGCCTCGTTCTCCAATGCCGAGCAGCAGGAGAAGCGTGAAGATGTCCGTGCGGCGATTGCGTTCCTGCACGAGCGCGGCATGACTTCGGAACACCTTGTCGTCGTCGGCGCATCCATCGGCGCAAACCTCGCACTCGACGCACTCACCGGCGACCTCGCGATTCCCGCAGCCGTACTCCTGTCTCCCGGGCACATCTACCATGGCATCAGCGCGGATGCCCTCGCGGGTGCCGTTGCGCCCCACCAGCGCGTGTACCTCGTCGCGGGCGGCGCGAACGATGCCTACTCCACGGAAACCATCGCCGCACTCGGCGAAACACTCGCCGACCGTGCTACCGTGCGCGTGCTCGACGATGCATCGCACGGCACGGAGATGTTCAACCGAGATGCAGCTCTCCTGCCGGATGTCGTCGCATGGATCGCGGCGCAGGTGTAAGAAGACACGCCCTCGCGGTGTCCGACTTCGTGTGAGACAGCATGGGAGGGTAGGGGAGGGGTTTATCCCCTCCCGTCCGCGTTCCCCCTCATTCGGACGGGCGGGTATAATACCCGCCCCTACGCGATTCCCCCGCATAGAATGATTGCGTTCACAATGAAAACGCGCCCCGATCACAAGGTGTCGGGGCGCGTTCGTGCGCTGCTACGCGGCGGCGTGGCCGAGGTACTCGCAGATGCGCGTGATGATCTTGACGCGGTCGCCGTTCTGCGGGAGTGCCCTGCCTTGCTTCCAGCGGGCCGCATCGGTCGCGACGTGCGCACTTCCCGCGATGATCTCGAGCGGAACACCGAAGCGTTCGTTGCTCGTGGCGAGCGCGTTCGCGAACGCGCGTTTGCGGTCGAGCTGCAGCTCCCGCAGGTACGCAACGAAGTCCGCAGCAGTCCGGGTCGTTCTTCTTGCTTTTTTGGCCATCAATGAACCATTCCTCCAAAAACGGTTTCCCATCGGCGCACCACGCCCCGATGCTATTCGTACTGTAGGGAACTTCTCGCGGGTTGTCAACCGGCGCGTCACCGTTGCACCCATTTTTCGTCCACATGGACATGGAGCTCGAGGTAGATGGGGCGGCTGAGCGCGATCTCGAGGTCCTTCCGAGCCATCTGGCCGATCTGCTTGATGCGCGTTGCGCCGCTGCCGATGAGCATCTTTCGGTAGCGTGGGTTTGTCGTGAGGATGCGCGCGGCGATCGCGAGCGTCCCATTCTCGCGCTCCGCGATGTCGTCCACGCGTACCGCGGTCGTGTAGGGGATCTCATCGGTCATCGTGAGGAAGATCTTCTCGCGGATGATCTCCGCGATCCAGAAGTCCTTGGGGACATCCGCGCGCTGCGTGGTCGGGTAGTGCGCCTCGCCTTCGGGAAGGTGCGCGAAGATCGCATCAACGAGCGGTGTGAGGTGCTGGTTCTTGCCCGCGGAAACATCGTGGACCCCGACGACGTTCGGGATGATGTCGAGGTACTGGTGGCGCCACTTCCGTTTGTGACTCGGGAGGTCCGCCTTGTTGACAACGAGTACGACCGGAACACCGGTCGCGCGGATGAGCGTGGCGATGCGATGCTCCTCAGTGCCGACATCGCGCGTGGGGTCCACGACGTAGAGGATGAGGTCCACGCCATGGAGCGCATCGCGCGCTGCGGCGTTTACCTGGCGCGTGAGCGGCCCATGGGCGGACTCAAAAATCCCCGGCGCGTCAATGACGACGGCCTGGCCACGGGGGTCGTTGATGATACCTCGGATCGGCGTTCGCGTTGTCTGTGGCAGCGGAGAGGTGATTGCCGCTTTCGTGCCGCAGAGCGCGTTCAGGAGCGTGGATTTCCCCACGTTCGATCGGCCGGCGAGGGTGACGAAACCTGATCGCATACTGTGTGCACCATAGCATACTCAGGTCAAGAGGGCAACTGTCTCGACGTGCGGGGAGTGCGGGAAGAGGTCAATGGGCTGGATGCGCGCGATTTTGTACCGTTCGCCGAGCACGCGGAGATCCTCGGCGAGCGCGTGGGGGTTGCACGAGACGTACACGATGCGACGTGGCGGATTCGCGAGGATGCTCGCGCGGGTGTTCGGGTGCAGGCCGCTGCGCGGTGGGTCCACGATGAGGCAGTCCACCGTCGCATTGGGGAACAACCACTGCTCCGCAGGGAGGTGATGGAACTCGGCGTGCTCTACTCCGTTGCGGTGGGCGTTCTCCTGTGCGACGGCGACCGCGCTCTCCTCAAGCTCGACACCGATGACGCGTCCGGCATCGCGCGCGAGCGCAATCGCAAACGTGCCGACGCCGCAGCAGAGGTCCACGAGCGTCTCGGTTGGTGTGAGTGCCGCGTACTCGCGTACGGTCGCCACGAGCTGCTCGGCCGCGCGTGTGTTCGTCTGGAAGAATGCGTTGGGCGGGATGGTGTACGTGAGCGGGGGATCGTCGGCGATGTGGAGCTCCTCGTGGAGCACGGGACTGCCGAGGAGCGTCTCGTAGTGCGAGGCGAACGAGACATCAGCCACGCGGGACTGCACGCCCCAGAGTACGGAGGTGCAGTGTGGGGCGAGTGCGCGCACGAGTGCATCGCTTCCCGGGAATGTTCCCGCTGCTGTGGACTGCGGCGGCGCTGCGGTGATGACGACGGCCATACGTTCGCCCGTGTGCTTGCCCTCGCGCAGCACGAGGGCGCGTGCAAAGCCCTCGTGCGTTCGTGTGTTCCACGGTGCGATGGCGTTCGTGCGCATCCACGCGCGGAAGGCATCCATACACGCGACCGCCGGCTGGGACATGAGGAGGCATGTTTCGAGGTTGAGGACTTCCCACCACTTTCCGGGCTCGCGGAGCCCGAGCGAGCCATCGGCACCGACGGCGTAGTCCATGCGGTTGCGGAAGTACCACTGGTCCGGTGAGGGGATCGGGTCGGGGATGGGCGGGTGGGGAATGTCGCGGAGCGCGTCAGCGATGCGGTCGCGTTTGTGTCGGATCTGCGCCGCACCGTCCATCATCTGCCACGGACAACCGCCACATCGTCCCGCGAACGGGCATGGCGGTTGCACACGATCCGGAGACGGGGTGATGATTTCCTCGATTGCACCACGGTGGACGCCCTTCTGTTTGCCGCGCAGCGCAACGCGCACAACATCGCCGGGGAGCGTAAACGGAACGGCAACCGTCTTGCCGTTCGGGTGACACACGCCACGCCCTTGATGATCGAGGGCGTTGATGGTACAGTCCATGGAGGTCTTAGTATGACGCATAGCGTATGCGGGTGATCCTCGGACTCTCGGGTGGTGTTGATTCTGCGGTCGCGGCCGCGCTCCTCGTCGAGCGCGGGTGTACCGTCGTGGGCGCGTACCTGAAGTTTGACGACGGGAGTGCGACGTGTCCGGCGAAGGAGGATATCGCGATCGCGCGTCGCGTCGCGGCAGTGCTCGACATCCCCTTCATCGTACGCGATGTGAGTGCGCTCTACGAGCGCGAGGTCCTCGCGCCCATGCGTCGCGGCTACACGCAAGGGGTGACGCCCAACCCTGACGCAGCGTGCAATCGGCGCGTGAAGTTCGCGGAGCTCTCCGCGCTCGCAGCAGAGCACGGTGCCGATGCGGTGGCCACGGGGCACTATGCGCGCATCCGGCGCTCCGCGCGCGGTCGTATCGAGCTCCTCCGCGGTGCGGACGGCGAGAAGGATCAATCGTACTTCCTCTGGGAGTGCACGACGCGACAGCTCGCTACGGTGGTGTTCCCCATCGGGTGCTACGCGAAGCCACAGGTGCGTGCGATGGCGCGCTTCCGCGGACTCCCCAACTGGGATCGTCCGTCTACGCGAGGGGTGTGCTTCCTCGGCACGCAGGATTTTTCAGGGTATCTCGCCACGCACGAACAGCCGATTCCCGCGGCAGTCGTCACCACCGATGGTCGTCACCTCGGCACCGTCCCCATGGGGCAGGCCTACACGATCGGCCAGCGGGTACGCATTGGCGGTCAGCCAGCTCCGCGCTACGTCGTGGCGCGTGATGCCGTGCGCCAGGAAATCACCGTCACCGCATCGCCGGAGGACCCCGCGCGCTTCACGCGTGTCCTCACGGCGACGCACGCGAACTGGATCGGTGGTATGCCACCGGCAGATGGCGCGTTGTTCGCACGCATCCGCCACCGACAGGAGCCGCAGCCGTGCACCATCCGCACCACCGCTCATCGCGTCGTCGTGGATTTCGACCGCCCACAGCTTGCGGTCGCACCAGGTCAGGCCATCGTTTTCAACGACGGTGCGCGCATCATTGGCGGCGCAGTTATTATGGCGTAGCGGAGGCCTTCAGGCCTCCATCCCTCCGAAGCTGGCGCGGGAGCGCCGAAGAATAGTTGCAAACCGTCGTCGCATGGCATACGCTGGGAGCTGTATGGAACCATGGACCGCTGATCGCCTCCGACAGACGTACCTCCGATTCTTCCGAGAACGCGGGCACGCTATCCTCGCGTCTGCGTCGCTCATCCCGGAGCATGATCCCTCGGTGCTCTTCACGACCGCGGGCATGCACCCGCTTGTCCCGTACCTCATGGGGCAGGAGCACCCGGCGGGGACGCGACTCGCGGACGTGCAGAAGTGCGTGCGCACCGGTGATATTGATGAAGTGGGTGATGCAACGCACCTCACGTTTTTTGAGATGCTCGGCAACTGGTCACTCGGCGATTACTGGAAGGCCGATGCCATTCGGTGGAGTTTTGAGCTCCTCACCGGTGCGGAGTGGTTTGGTATTGATGCGCGGCGCATCGCGGTGAGCGTGTTCGCAGGCGACGCGGATTGTCCGCGCGATGAGGAGTCCGCAGCGGTTTGGCGTTCGCTTGGTATTCCCGAGGAGCGCATCGTGCAGCTCGATAAGGGGGAGAACTGGTGGCCCGCCGGAGGGAAGAACCCGGGACCGCAGGGTCCGGACACGGAGATTTTCGTCTGGACCGGAGATGGCGCGGCACCGGAACGATTTGACCCCGAGGACAAGCGGTGGGTGGAGGTTTGGAACAACGTCTTCATGGAGTTTAGTCGCACGCCGAACGGCACCTACGAACCGCTCGCGCGTCGCAACGTGGACACCGGCATGGGTCTCGAGCGTATCCTCACGGTGCTCGAGGGAAAGCGGAACGTGTACGAGACAGATCTCTTCCGTCCGATCCTCCGCGTCATTGACGCGCTCGCGACGCAACAGGACGAGCGGGCGCGGTACATCGTTGCGGATCACCTGCGCGCCGCCACCTTCATCGTGGGCGATCCGTTCGGGGTGGCACCATCGAACGTGGATCAGGGGTACGTCGTACGGAAGCTCATTCGTCGGGCGGTACGTTCCGGGAAGCGACTCGGGATTGAGGCACCCGCATGGACCGTGCGGGTCGCCGAGGAGATCATCGCGCACTATCGCGCGGCCTACCCGGAGCTTGAGGAGCATCGGAGTCGCATCCTCTTTGAGCTGCGCGAGGAGGAGGAGCGATTTCGGGAAGTGCTCGTGCGTGGTGAGCGGCAGTTCGCGAGGATCGCGGATGCGCTCCCATCCGGGGAGACGAAGATTTCCGGTGCCGATGCGTTCACGCTCTACGAATCGTACGGGTTCCCGTTCGAGGTGATGGTGGATGTTGCGACCGAGCACGATCCGCCGCTCACGCTCGACCGCGCAGCGTTTGCTCTGGCGGCGGAAGCACACGCCGAACGTTCGCGTAGTGCGCAGGGGCAACGCTTCATCGGCGGGCTCGCGGATCACTCGGATCAGTCCATCCGCTACCACACCGCGACACACCTCCTCCATGAGGCACTCCGTCGTGTGCTCGGTGCGCACGTCGAGCAGCGGGGATCAAACATCACGCCGGAGCGCATGCGTTTTGATTTCACACACCCGGAGAAGGTGCGGCCGGAAGACCTCCGCGTGGTGGAGCAGCTCGTGCAGCAGCAGATTGTAGACGACCTTCCGGTTTCCTATGAGCTCCTCACTGCAGATGAGGCGAGAACGCGGGGTGCAATCGGTCTTTTCGACGATACGTATGCGGCACTCGGGGAACGTGTAAAGGTCTACACGATCGGCAGTGCTGATGGCGCGTACTCTCGCGAGATTTGCGGAGGGCCACACGTGGCGCGTACGAGTATGATCGGTACATTCACCATCACGAAGGAGGAGGCAGTGAGTAGGGGAGTGCGGAGAATCCGCGCAGTGGTGACACAAGGAGGTCCGCATGTGGAAGTTGCCGGTAGTAGAGTGGAAGCATAGGAAAGTGCTCAGTGGAGCCAAAATATTGGAAGTGTTGACATGTATAACGCAGACACGTATTCTGTGGGTAACGACGGATAGCGGTATCCGAGTTTTTTTCTGTACGTTGAGCACAGTGGAATGTTCACGTACTTCACGGTATTGCGGTTCACGAGTCGTACCTATGGCACAGAGACGCTCCGGCGGGGGTCGCTCGTCGTCACCGAAGAAACGACGCGGACGGAAAGGTGCAACGCAGGTGGAGTCCGTACCGATGCCGAGCAAGGATTTCATCACCGTGGACGGCATTGTGCGGGAATTACTCCCTTCGACCACGTTCCGTGTTGAGCTAGACAATGGACATGAGGTGAACGGGTACCTTGCAGGTCGCATGCGTATGCACCGCATCCGTCTTCTCCCGGGTGATAAGGTACGGGTCGAGCTCACGCCGTATGACCTGCGACGTGGGCGCATCATCTATCGGTACTGATGGTATGAAGGTACAGGCGTCCGTCCGAAAACGATGCAAGGATTGCCAGCTCGTCCGCCGGAGAGGACGGCTGTATGTTATCTGCGCGACAAAACGGCATAAGCAGCGACAGGGATAGTGCATGAGGCACCCCTCGGGACTGCGCACGTGAAACCTATGGTACGCATTGCTGGAATCACACTTCCGAACGAGAAGCACATTTGCATCGCACTGACGTCGATCTTTGGGATCGGCCACTCGCGTGCTGCGCGTATCCTCACGGAGTCCGGCATCGCACCGCAGACAAAAACGAAGGACCTCACGGACAGTCAGGTGCAGACCCTCCGCGGGTTGATCGAGAAGCAGTACCGCGTCGAGGGAGAACTCCGTCGTGAGCAGATGGGCAACGTGAAGCGGTTGCGTGACATCGGGTGCTACCGCGGGATGCGGCACGCGCGACGGTTGCCGGCTCGCGGACAGCGCACCAAGACGAACTCGCGCACCGTACGCGGCAACAAGCGTTCAACGATGGGAAGCGGCCGTAAGAAGCTCGACAAGACCTAACGGATCATTGGACACATGGAAGATCCTATCACCCAAGAAGCAGCGCCGGAGCAGCAGGACGATATCCCCACACGTCCTGATCCGGCGACGGAGCAGGCCGCGGCGGATGAGTTGCTTGACGCACGCGATGCGAAGGCACCGGCGAAGAAAGCGAAGGTGCGGAGTCGCTCGCGGAAACCGCGTCAGCAGACGCCGCGGGGAAACCTGTACGTGAAGGCATCGTTCAACAACACGGTCGTCACACTCACCGATCCGCTCGGGAACACCATCGCGTGGTCGAGTGCTGGCGTGTGCGGCTTCCGTGGCCCAAAGAAGGCAACGCCCTACGCTGCGAGCATCGTCGTGCGTGATGTCGTCCGCAAGATCGAGCAGATCGGACTCAAGGAGGTGAATGTCTTTGTTCGTGGAATCGGTTCGGGCCGGGAGTCGGCGGTTCGCGCGTTGCATGCGAATGGGATCAACGTTCTGAGCATTGCTGACACCACGCCGATTCCGCACAACGGGTGTCGTCCGCCCAAGCCACGTCGGATTTAGTGTTTTTTTGAAGTAGTCAGTTTGTCACTGTCTCCTATGGGTCGCTACCTCGGACCAAAACATCGTGTCTGCCGTCGCGCAGGGGAAAAACTCTGCGATGCGGCTCGCTGTCCATCGCAGCGTCGATCCTACCCGCCCGGCATGCACGGGCCGCGCCTTCGGAAGAAGGTGACGGAGTACGGCGCACAGCTCCTCGAGAAGCAGAAGCTGCGGATGATCTACGGCATTATGGAGCGACAGCTCCGGAAGTACTACGATGACGCGCTGCGCGTTGAGGGGAACACGTCTGAGCTCCTCGTCGCCAAGCTCGAGCGTCGGCTGGACAACGTCGTCTTCCGGCTCGGTTTCGTGAAGACGCGCGCCGCTGCTCGTCAGGCCGTGAGCCACGGACACATCACCGTCAACGGAAAGAAACTGAATATTCCGTCCTACACCGTGAAGGTTGATGATGTCATCGGTATCCGTGAGCGGAAGAAGGCATCGAGTATGTTCCAGGACTACGCGCAGGTTGCGGCGGCGATTTCCATTCCGGCGTGGCTCGCGGCAGAACCCGCGACGCATTCTGGACGGGTCATTCGCATGCCGGAGATCAAGGACGCACAGCCGGTCTTTCGCACACAGAGCATCGTTGAGTTCTACTCACGCTAGCGCGTGAACTTCGCACCGATGGACAGAGAACGGTGTCGTGCTCCAGCAGCACCCCGGTTCTCCGCCCAACGGTTCTTTGTTCCCTGACGTACCGTATGGATCAATTCATTCTCCCGTCCACATTTCACTGGCAGCCCGGTGAGCAACCTAACGAGGCCACGGTGACGATCGAACCGTGCTACTTTGGGTATGGAACGACGCTCGGCAACGCGTTGCGACGTGTACTCCTATCGTCCCTTGAGGGCGCAGCCGTCACTGCGGTGAAGATTGACGGCATCTCCCATGAGTTCGCGGCGCTGTCGCATGTCCAGGAGGATGCGCTCGAGCTCCTCATGAACCTCAAGCAGCTCCGTTTGAAGATTTTCTCGGACGAACCCGTCCGCCTCGTCCTCGAAGCATCAGGGAAGGGACCGGTGACTGCTGCGGCGATTACACCGCAGGCCGATGTCGAGATTGTGAACCCGGAGCTCCAGATTGCAATGCTGACCGCAGATGGAGCAACACTGCGCATGGAGATCTCGGCCGAGCGCGGCCGCGGCTACGTCGCGGCGGATGTCCGTGGAAAGGAGCGCGCACCGCTCGGCACGATGACGCTCGATTCGGTGTTCTCTCCGGTGCGCAACGTTGGGTTCCGTGTGGAGAATACCCGCGTCGGCGAGATCACGAACTACGACCGCCTCGTCCTCACCGTCGAGACCGACGGGACGATCACGCCCGAGGAGGCGGTGCGACGCGGTGCAGAGGTGCTCATCAATCACTTTGCGCTCATCGTACACCCACCGGAGGAGACGGAGGCACCTGTGGAATCTCTCATGGAATCGGAACAACGTGTTCTGGAGCCGGTGGGAGGCGAGTCCATCGTTGAGGATACGCTGCAAGGCCCTGCGGCATCTGCGGGTGATGATGAATCGGAAACCGTGTAGTGGATATGCGCCACCGGAAATCAAAAATCACGCTCGATCGGAAGACCGGACCGCGAGGGTTGCTCCTACGCAACCTCGCGGAGAGTGTTCTGCTCCACGAGCGCGTGCGTACCACCACGGCGAAGGCAAAGGCGGTGCGTCCCATTGTGGAGGAGAGCATCACGCTCGCGCGGACGCCGGGCCTCGCGACGCGCCGACGGCTCCTCGCATCGCTGCGCCACCCGAAGGTTGTTGCGAAGCTCCTCGAGGTACTCGGCCCGAAGTACCAGACGCGGGCAGGCGGGTACACGCGGATCACAAAGATCGGGCAGCGTGCGGGCGACGGCGCTGAGGAGTCCGTTATCGAACTCGTTTGATTACGACGCGTATGGCAAAGCAGTATCCCATCACTCGCGGCGAGCACACGATTGACGCAACCGGTCGAACCATCGGACGTATTGCGACGGAGGTTGCGCATCTCCTCCGTGGGAAGCATAAGCCCACGTTTACGCCGCATATTGATGCGGGTGATTTCGTGCGCATCGTACACCTCCGCAGTGCGCGGTTCACCGGCAAGAAGCTCGAGCAGAAGGAGTACATGAAACACTCGCACTACCCGGGCGGTCTCAAGCGCGAGCTCCTCCAGACGCGGTGGGATCGCGATCCAGCTCGCGTGCTCCATGACGCGGTTCGTCTCATGCTGCCGGCGAACACGCTGCGTCGGCACATGCTCCGGCGGCTCCGCATTGACGTATGAGTATCACACCTACTCCCATTCAGGATCTTCCGCTCCAGTCCGTTGGACGTCGGAAGGCCGCGACCGCGCGCGTGCGCATCACGAAGAACGGGTCCGGGACCATGACGGTGAACGGCAAGCCGTACACCGAGTACTTCACGACCATCGCCGCGCGTGCGGTCTGTACGCAGGCGCTCGAGGCGGTTGGCCAGAGCGATAAACTGGACATCTCGGTACTCGTCCGCGGAGGCGGATTGCGTGGACAGGCGGATGCGACACGGCTCGGCATCGCGCGCGGTCTCCAGAAGCTCAACCCGACGTTTCACCGTGCGCTGCGGAAGGTCGGATTCCTCACCCGTGATGCACGAATCAAGGAGCGCAAGAAGCCCGGTCTCAAGAAGGCACGTCGCGCACCACAGTGGTCCAAGCGCTAGGACAGCACCACGACCGCGCCGACATCTCGGCGCGGTCGTTCGTATTCTGCTACGCTGTGGGTACATGGACGAGCACGCCGCACAACGTATCGCGCGGAACACTGCGTGGTTCACGATTGGCTCCATCCTCCAGAAGCTCATCTCCTTTGGCTACTTCACGGTCGTCGCGATGGCCTTTGGGCAGGAGGGGACGGGGCAGTACTTCTTCGCACTCGCATTCACTGCGCTTTTCGCGGTCGCCGCCGACTGGGGGATCGCACCCGTGCTCACGCGCGAGACCGCGAAGGATCGCGAAGGGACCGCGTCGTACGTCGTGAGTGCATTCGCGCTCAGGGCGATGTCCACCGTGGTGGTTGTCGGTGTTGTCACGCTCTTCTCGTACGTCCTCAATCACGATGATGCGACGCGGCAGATGATCGGCCTTGCGACCGTCGTCATGGTGCTCGATTCCATCCATCTCGGGTGCTACGCCGTCCTGCGCGGGTTGCAGCGGGTGAGCTACGAGGCGATCGGCCTCGCGGTGGGGCAGCTCGTGCTCGCGGTGACCGGTATCGGCATCCTCGTCCTCCTCGCTGATCTCCGAATCAACGCGGGAGCGACGCCACTCCTCACGATCGGGAGGCCCATCGCGCCGATCTGGCTCCTCGTGCCGTATCTTGTCGCGAGCATCGCACACATCGCCATTGCGGTGTTCGGCACGGTGCGTGAGCGAGCGTGGCGCGCGCGTGCACGTCGTTCACTCGGTGAGACCTGGCGGAGTATCCTCGCGATGGCAACGCCGTTCGCGATCGCGGGCGGTCTCGCACGGGTCTACACGTACATGGACACGTTCCTCCTCCGGACGCTCCTCGCGGCGAGCGGTGTCGCCGTTGCGACGGTGGGGATCTACAGCGTGGCGTTTAAGATTACGTTCGCGTTCCAGTTCATTCCCCTCGCGTTCATGGGCGCGCTCTATCCGGCGATGAGTGCGCTCGCAACGCGTAATCGGCAGCAACTCAGCACGCTCTTCACACAGGCACTCCGTGTGCTCTGGATCGTTGCGCTTCCGATCGCATTCGGCATCGGCACACTCGCGTACCGCATCATCCCACTCCTCTACGGAGAGGCCTTTCGCGCCTCGGTCGTCCCGCTCATCATCCTCATCGCAGCACTCCCGTTCATCTTTGCAAATTTTCCAGCGGGGAATCTCCTCAATGCGATTGACCGCCAGACGCTCAACACGAAGCTCCTCGCCATCGCGACGGTCGTGAATGTGATCGCGAATATCGTGCTCATTCCGCCATTCGCGGCAGTGGGTGCCGCGATCTCCGCGCTCGTTTCCTCGGTAACGCTCTTTGCGGTGAATCTCGTCGCACTCCGGCGCAACGTGCACTATGCTGCGCATGCCGTGTTGGATCCGTTTCTGCGCACGACGGCAGCGTGCCTCGTGATGACTGCGGGTATCGCGCTCCTCCATGAACTCCCCCTCGCTGCGCTCATTGGCGTGGGTGTGGTGCTCTACGTTGTCGCGCTCGTCCTCCTTGGCGGTATCTCGTTCGCTGATATCCAAAAAATTCGTCGCACGTTTCGTCCGGCGTCCGTATGACGTACCCATCTTTCCATCTCCTCACGTTTGACTACCCGCCGCGGGTTGGCGGTGCTGCGCGCTACCATGGAGCCGTAGCCGATGCGCTCGGTGGCGATGGCTGCACCGTGGAGGTTTGCAACCCCACGGTGCGCTGGACGACGCTCATCCCCAAAGCCCTGCGCCTCGACCCGCGCACGCACCTCATCGTGGGCGAGATTCTCCCACTCGGGACCGTCGCGTGGACCCGCGCACGGACCTTCCGCGGGGCGTACAGCGTCATCTGTCACGGGCTTGACCTCGCGAATGCGCTGCGGACTCCTCGCAAGCGGTGGTTAGCCGCGCGCATCCTTCGCGGTGCAACGCGCGTCATCGTGAACAGTGCGGCAACCGCTGGGCTCGCGCGTCGCGTCGGCGCATCGTCGGAGCAGGTGGTCATCGTGTCGCCCCCGCTCGGCCCCATCGCATCTCGCGCAGGCATCGCGCGCAGTGCAGCACGCGATGCACTCGGTGTCGGCGATGTCCCGCTCGTCCTCTCCGTCGGTCGCCTCATCCCGCGCAAGGGCATGGAGTCGCTCATTGACGCGATGGTACGTGTGCGACAGCACGTCCCGCGTGCACATCTCACCATCGTTGGCAGTGGGCCGCTCGCGCAGACGCTCGTGGCGCACGCGGAGCGCGTGCGCGTACCGTGCGTTGTCACCACTGCCGATGATGCAGCACTCGCGCAGTGGTACGCTGCGGCGGATGTCTTCGCGATGCTTCCGGAGGAACGTGCGGACGGTGACATCGAGGGATTCGGCATCGTGTACATCGAAGCCGGTGCATTCGGACTCCCCGTCGTTGGCACGCAGAGCGGCGGCGTGCCGGATGCCGTCGTCCATGGAACAACCGGGCTCCTCGTTGCGCCAGGAGACCCCCTGGCCGCAGCACAGGCGATTACCTCGCTGCTCGAGGATCATCACCGCGCTCGTGCGCTCGGTACCGTTGGATGCACGCGCGCACTGTCACAGTTTGGCCCACGTGCGTTTGCCGCGTCGCTTCGCGCAGCACTGTCGGTCGTCCTATGATCTCTATCGTCATTCCTGTCTATAACGGCACCGCGACACTCCATGCGTGCCTCGCTGCGATCGCTGCACAGACACTCCGCGACATCGAAGTCATCGTCGTGGATGATGGTTCTCCGGAGCCCCTCATTCCCGTGGATATCCCCGAGCTCTCGGGCCGTCTGCGGTGGGTACGTCAGGAGCACGCGGGTGCGCCCGCTGCGCGCAATCGTGGCGCGGATGCAACTCGCGGCGAGCTCCTCCTCTTCTGCGACGCGGACGTCGTACTACGTTCGCACGCACTGGCAACGATGTACCACGCGCTCCGCGAGCACCCGGAGGTAAGCTTCGCGTATCCGTCGTTCCGATTTGGGTGGAAGCGATTTCCCGCGCTTCCGTTTGATCCGGAGCGTCTGCGTCGCATGCCATTCATCCATACGACCGCACTCCTGCGGCGCGAGCACTTCCCACGCTTCGATCCCACGCTCGCGCGATTTCAGGACTGGGATCTCTGGCTCACGATGCTCGAACGCGGTCATACGGGTGTTGCGATTCCGGAAATGCTCTTCACCATCACGAGCACACGCGGTACGATGAGCCGCTGGGTGCCATCGCTGCTCTACCGCATACCGTGGAAGACGGCGCGCGTCCTCGCGTATGAGCGCGCCCGGGTTCGTATTTTTGAGAAGCATGGCATTGACACGTAATGCGTTCTGTGCTATTGTGTTGCTAAGGTCGAAATGGTGATGAATCGGTACTCTCCGTCGTGGCGAGTATTTTTGTTTGGAACATACACTATGGAAATGCTCAATCAGGATGCAGACGTGGAGGTTCCCGAGGGCGAGGAAGCTCCCAAGGAAGCAGGCGAGGAAACCGGTGAGGCAGCCGCGTAGCACCGGTCGCTTTCGCGACAGCACTAACTCCCCCGAATCATGTTCGGGGGAGTTAGTTTCTATCCACAGCACGCAACACTTGACAGTGATTTGCCGATGCGTTCCAAGCGGGTACACTGGCCGTGAAAGGTCGTCGTTCCCTATGAACATGCAATGGACCGTGCGCGGTTTTTCCCACGGAGCTACTATCTATGGCCGATTGGAATGTAGACGCAGAGGAGAAGGAGTCAGAGGACACCCCGGAGGACGGTGAGGAGTCGGAGGACTCGGACTCTGATGACGAGGACAGCGACGATGACGACCTGTAGTCATCGGCCCCTCCGATGTACATCGGAGGGGTTTGATTTTGGTAGTGTAGAAGTACATGCACCGACGCACGCTCGCCATCCTTCTCGCCGGACTCACGCTCGACCTCCTCTCGATGAACGCGTGGGGGTACGCGCCGTTCGCGGTGCCGGCGTACCTTCTTGTGGTTCTCGTCGTTGCGGTTGGCGCACTATGGGATCTCCGCATCGGTGTCGCCGCCGTGCTCCTGGAGCTCCTGTGGGGGAGTTTTGGACAATTGCTCGTGCTCGAGGTTGGTGAGGTGACGCTCTCGCTGCGCATGGGTATCTTCGCGGTGATGCTCATTGCCTCCGCATGGCATCTGCGGACGCGCGTCGCGCGCGAGCAACTCGTGTGCACGGTGACATCGCACCCGACGCGTTGGGCGGTCGCAGCGTTTGCGCTGTCGCTCATCCTCGGTGTCATCCTTGGTGTCGCGCGCCATCCATTCCCCCTCGTTTTCCAAGATGCAAACGCCTGGCTCTTCCTCGCGCTCCTCCCCGCGTTCGTGCTCGCCACGCGCGGCGGCACCACGTGGCTCGCGGAAACGGTGCTCGCGGGCGCACTCTTCCTCATCCTCCGTACCGCGGCACTCCTCTTCCTCTTCACGCACGACCTCGGCGGCCTGTGGATCGCCCTCTACCAGTGGGTGCGCGACACGCGCCTCGGCGAGGTGACGGTGTTCCCCGGCGGCTTCCCGCGCATCTTCCTCCAGAGCATGGTCTGGCTCTTCCCGGCATTGCTCGTTGCCCTCGGGACGATACAACAAGCGGAGCGACGCGGTCATCTCATGCGCTACGCGGTCTTTGGCGGCTCCGTCACCGTCCTCCTCCTCTCGCTCTCGCGGAGCTTCTGGGTTGGCCTCGCGGCACTCGCGGGGATCGGTGCACTCTGGCTCCTCTGGCCGCCAACGATCCGGAAGCGTGCTGCGTTCATCCGCACGCATACGCGGAGCATAAAAAGCGGAGCCGCATCCATCGCGATCGGTCTCCTCGTCGCGCTCGTGCTTGTGCGGATACCGTACCCGCATCCGCTCACGACCGCCGGATTCGGCGCGACATTTGCAGCGCGGTTCCAGCAGGACGAAGCGGTAGGGAACCGCTGGCAGCAGATCGGCCCGCTCGCGACAGCGATGCGAGCCCACGCCATCTTCGGCAACGGTTTTGGCGCGACGGTCACCTACGCCACGAAGGACCCGCGCACGCTCGCCGCGCATCCCGATGGCATGTACACCGCCACCGCGTTCGAGTGGGGCTTCCTCGATGACCTCCTCGAGCGGGGGATTGTCGGTGTCGCGTTCCAGCTCTGGTTCATCGGCGCACTCATCGCGTGCGGTTGCTCACGGCGTCGTCGCGCATCAACGCCGTTCGCGCTCGCGCTCCTCGCTCTCCTTGTCGTTCACGCCACCTCCCCATACCTCAACCACCCGCTCGGGCTCGGACTCATCCTGCTCCTGTACAGTACAACCGCAGACGCATAGAGAGACCCCTTCGATCCATGGATCGAAGGGGTCTGGTGTGCACGGCGCGAGGGGTCTATGCACTCGCTCTTACGGATGACGCGAGGTCCGGGAGGAGCGCGTCTGCGTAGTAGTGCGCGCTCGCGGCAAGGAGTGCCAGGAGCGTACGCGCGGTCTCGCTCTCCGGGTGATCGTCGAGGTTTCCGATGCCGAGTCCGTGGCGCAGGGCATCACCGGCAACGATGATCATGCGCAGGACATCGGTCGGTGCGTGCGAGCCACACCGGTCAACGAGGACGCGATCGTCAACGATGCGACGCTGCTGCGCGTCGGAGTCGTATTTCCTGCAGAGCTCCTCGAACAACAGCGGAATCGCCTCGCGGAGCGCGATCTTACGCAGGAACGCGTAGCATCGTGCAAAGATGAGGACGCGCGCGAAGGTGTGAGTGCTGACGCACGCACCGTGCGTGCGGATATTCTTACTCACGTCCGTCCACGCGTTCATGAGGAAGCCCTGGAGCCGACGGAGGTCGCGCGCGGTGAAGTTGCAGTGCCGCCGATCCGCCGCGAAGAACTCCACGAGATTCCACGTCGTATCGTCGGAGAGCACTCCGCAGCATTCCCTGTTCGCGTAGTGTCGGACGAGCATCTTTCGGGCCTCCGCGCGGAGCTCTGCGACACACAGCTCACGGTTCGTGGAGATGATCGCCGTCGACAGCGAGAAAAAGGTCGACAGCGAGGCACGAAATTCCTCCGGCTCTCGTTCATCTCCGATGTACATGAGGATCGCGACGTGATTGGTCCTATCCTCCCTCGTCGCAAAAGCGTTGGTCGGCATGACCTTGACCCAGCCCATGCGATCCTCGAACGTGTTGTCGGGGTTGAAGATGCGGCGGAAGTAATCGTTTGCGGTGAGCGGTCCTTGCTCCTGTGTCATCTCGTCCATTGTCCTCTCCTCTTCAGGTGGCCCAGGCATTGGAGGGCCAGTACGTGAGGGGTTTTCAAGGTGCTGGCAGAGAGCAGGCACCACGCCTGCTTGCCACCACGACCGTACCATACGCGGCATCTCCCGTCAACCATTGACGACGGAGCGCGATTGTTCTACGCTAGGAGACGAGTGTGGAATCGTCCTTTGATAACCAACGAGCCCTCGCTTTTGGTCCAAGCACCAAAGCACAGGAGGAACAACGTGAACGCATCATCCGAAACATCGGTTTCGCATGTCAATGACTTTCACCGTGCCATCAACATCCTCAGACGCGCCATCCGCGGACAGGAGCGCGATGCGATCGCTCGGGCGAAGGTTGTATCGCCCGTGGTCGTGCGGTTCGTACGCACGCTATTTCGCGTCTACCTCATCCAGTGGGGGGTGGACCCCATGTCCGGTAACGAGCTGAGGGCATTCATTGACATGTTCGTGGTCTCCGGACGTGATCGCGCAGTGCTCACCCCGAGACGAACCTCCCGTCTTTACCGTCCGCTGCTGCACTCCGCCCTGCTCGTGAAACACCCGGTCCATCGCGGTGACACGGAGATCGCGTACCTCGTGAGGCCGAACTGGAATCATCCACTCCGTTCGTCCTTCCTCGACGGGATTGCGCGGTCGCATATCGGTCGGCATCGCACACGAACCGAGTGGGTGATCAGGGATCCCTCACTCACGGTGCGCAGTGCGGAGCGCGTGACGGATGACGAGGAAGTTTCTGCGCAGCCCGCAACGTACGCGTTGCGCAATGGCGAGCACGGGCCCGTCTACCTCGTCCACGGGGTATCGAGCATGCGGGAGGCGATCCATGCAGTCCTGCGGTATCGTCGTAAACTTCCAAAGCAGAAGCAACGGTCGGTCGTCATTGGTGACCTCCACGTCGTTCCAACACCGCGTCCCGACGTGCGCACCATCACCGTCGAAACGTAGCGTTGCGACGTGGACGCCGAGCACCACCCCCCCCACGGGGTGGTGTTTCCTTGCTATGATGAACACACGCTATGCCGAGCGAGGACGCGCGCACATGGAGATCACCGAGCAGGGACGATGCGGCGCATGAGCCGGATCCTGCGTTGATCGTGCGCATCCTCAAGCGCACGACGAAGCGGTTTGCAATTCCGCTCGGCACCACGATGGTGCTCGAGCAGCGATCGCTCTTTGAGCTCCTCGTCTCCACCGTGTGCTCGGCGCAGGCACGAGACGCAACGACGTACCCGATCATGGTCAAGCTCTTCGCGATTGCGAACACGCCGGAGCAGCTCGCAGCGATGCCGCTCGGGCGGTTGCAGCAGTTCCTCTACCCGATTAGCTACTACAACACGAAGGCGAAGCACCTCATCGCACTATCCAAGCTGCTGCTGCGCGAGTTCGATGGGAAGGTGCCGCACACGATGGAGGAGCTCCTCCGGCTCCCAGGTGTGGGGCGCAAGACCGCGAACCTCGTGCTCACCGAAGGACTCGGTATTTCGGTCGGTATCACCGTGGACACACATGTGCACCGCATCTCTAATCGGCTTGGTGTCATCCGATCGAAGTCCCGCGCAGAAACGGAACACAAGCTCATGGACACGCTCCCCAAGCGGCTCTGGGCGTCCTGGAACCCGCTCCTCGTCGTGCTCGGGCAGAATACCTGCACGCCCATCTCGCCAAAGTGCTCTCAGTGCCCCCTCCGTGATCAGTGCAAACGCCGCGGCGTGACAGTGTCCCGCTAGCACGCTATACTCACCACAGGAAGCCATTTTCCGCCAATCTCATCACCCTATGATCGTCCGCGACCTCATGCAGCGAAACGTCGTCACGATTCCGGTTGGCACCCCGTGGCGTCGGGTGGTGGAATTGTTGCTCCTCCACCATATCACCGGTGCGCCGGTCGTGGACGCGAGCGGTACCGTCGTGGGCGTGGTGTCGGAGAAGGATGTTTTTCGTGCCATCTATCCGAGCTACGAGGAATGGTACGCGGGGCCGCAGGCGTACACAGACCTCCTCGCGTTCGAGGAGGAAGCACGCGCGGCGCAGGGGAAGACCGTCGAGCAGTTCATGTCCACGCGCGTGAAGAGCGTTCCATCCGACACACCCGTCCTCAAAATCGGCGCGCTCATGGTCGCGACCGGCATCCATCGCGTTCCGGTGGTTGACCGCGGGAAGCTCGTCGGCATGGTGTCTCGTCACACGATCTTCCGCACGATCCTCCGCGTGCACTTCGGGCTCGAGGAGACGCAGCGCGATCACGAGCAGGCGCATGTCGGCTAAGCTGAGCATCATCGGGACCCCCATTGGGAACCTTGAGGATATCACGCTCCGCGCGCTCGAGACGCTCCGCGCGTGCGATGTGCTCTTCTGCGAGGACACGCGCCAGACCGCAAAGCTTCTCGCGCGGTACGAGATCTCCGGCACGCCGCTCCACCGTCTCGATCAGCACGCGCAGCAGCGCACAATGGACGCGGTGTTCGATGCGTTGCGCGTGGGGAAGCACGTCGCGTTTGTCACCGATGCGGGAACGCCTGGCGTGAGCGACCCCGGAGGCATCCTCGTCGCGCGTGTGGCGGAGTTCCTGCCGGACGTGCATATCGAGCCCATCCCGGGTGCATCCGCGCTCACGACGCTCGCGAGTGTCACCGGATTCCCTACGGATCGTTTTCTTTTCCTAGGATTCCTCCCACTCAAGAGCGGGAGAAAGGCAATCCTTGAGCGCATCGCGCAGTCGGAAGAGACGGTCTTCTTCTACGAGTCGCCGCATCGCATCGTAAAGACACTCACCGCGCTCCTCCCGCTCCTCGGCACCCGTCCGATCGTCGTCGGTCGCGAGCTCACGAAGAAATTTGAAACTATCTACCGCGGCACGGCGCGCGATGTCCTCGATGCGCTCACCCGCGGGAGTAACAAAGGCGAGTTCGTTATCGGCATCGCCGGCGCGCGGCGTGCTTCATCATCACGCTCATCCGTATGATCACCTTCCACCCCCACGAGCGTCAGCGCATCGCGTGGTACGCTATCGGCGTTGCGCTCTTTTACTTCGTGCTCCGCGAATGGACGCGCACGGGCTACCAGGAGCCCGGGTTCGGTACCAGCGTGTTCATCGTCGGCATCGCGGGGCTCCTCGCGCTCTTCGCGCGCCTGAGCAAGCGCAGCGTGCATCCGGTTGCGTACTGGCTTCTTGTTCCCACCATCATCCTCGCCGGTGATCTCACACTCTACGCCAATCCGTTCGTCATGGCCTTTGGCCTCGTTGCCACCGGTGTGCTCCTCATCGCGTTCGCCGTGCACCTCCTGAGTACCCGACTCACGGTACGGAACGCGGTGTGGCTTGCCGTCCTTGGGCCGTTCGCGCTCCTTCCGCTGGGTGTGCGTGGAACACAGCACATGGTGCAAGACGCGCTCGGCGAGCACCGGAGCATCCGGGCGCAGCACCTCCGCAGCGGCATCCTCGGCGTACTCATCGCGCTGCCGTTCCTCTTCGTTTTCGGGGCGATCCTCTCCGATGCGAACGGTGCCTTCGAGTCATTCCTGGAGTACGTCCTCACCTCCTTCCGGCTCAACGGCGAACTCATCGCATGGGCCTTTCGCGTCGCCATCGCGGTACTCCTCGGCGGGTTCCTCGTGGGGCTCATCGTGCTCCCCGCGAAGCATCACGCGCCGTTTGACCCGCGCATGCGCCCGGTGACCGCTGCGACGTTCTTCGTGCTCCTCGACGCGCTCTTCGCCACCTTCGTGGCATTCCAGCTCCCCGAGTTCTTCGCGAGCGACGCATGGATGCGCGCGCACGACTTCACCTACGCGACGCTCGCGCGCGAGAGCTTCTTCTCGCTCCTCTTCGCGGGCGCGCTCGCGCTCCTCACCGTGCTCCTCTGGTACCCGACGATGACGCAGTCGGCGGAGCGCGCGCAGCACGCCGTCACGCGCATCGCGAGCACGATCTTCACGCTCCTCACGCTCGTCGTCGCCGTGAGTGCCATCACGCGCATCGTGCGCTACGTCTCCGTGTACGGGCTCACGCTCGACCGCGTGTACGCGTTCATCGCGACGATCGCACTCGGTGTCACCCTCGGCATCGTCCTCGCGTCCCTCTGGCGCATGCGCCCGCTCGCGTACGTCGCGCGCACGATCGCCATCCTTGGTGTCATCGTGTTCACGCTCACCATGAGTGTGCCGATGGAGTACACCGTTGCCACCTGGAATGTGCGCCGCGAGCTCAGCGGTAACGCGCAAGACCCCGAATTCGACGCATTGTACATCCTCGCGCTCAGCCCGGACGCCTGGAGCGCCCTCGATGCACTCCCCGTTTCCATCTCACCGAGCGAGGAGCAGCGCGAGCGGCGACAGTGGAAGTGCGATGTCCTCCGCACGCCCTGGCAAAATTACCACCTCCTCGCCAGCCACGCGTGTCGGAAGATCGCCGCACCCTTGACGCTCCCGTGAGCGCGGTGCTATCCTCCCTGTAGGAATCCCCGCACGTCGCGGGGAGATGGTTCTTTCGGAATGGAGCAATCATGAGAACGATCGTGACGAGTTGTGCATTCATCATCGCTGGAGCTGCGTGGTTGAGTTGCACATCGGTACCAACGGTTCCTGAAACGACATCGGGGATCGCCTTCAACCTCTACGCGATGGCCGGCGGCGCGGAGCGCATCGGCTACGTCGCACCGTCGCCGGACGAAGGGTTGCTCGCGCAGGCCGAGCAGGGCGACGAGTCGAAGAAGGACGATCCTCCCAAGAAGGAAGACCCGCCCAAGAAGAAGTGCTTCGCGAAGCGGTACAAGAGCACCTGCCTGAAGTCCAACAAGTCGGGTCACTGCACCGAGTGGAAGTTCGAGTGCGCGTGCGTCCCGTCAGGTTGCGCCTGCGTTTGCTGAAGCCAAGAAGCGGCCCCTCCCGGGCCGCTCTTCCTTTGTATATCTGCTACAATGATGGTGCTATGCAACCACAAACAGCAACCTTCGGTGCCGGGTGTTTCTGGGGCGTGGAAGCCGCATTCCGTGCCGTTGACGGGGTGACCGACACTGCGGTAGGGTTCATGGGCGGCACGGTACCAAACCCTTCGTACGAGCGCGTGTGTCAAGGTGACAGCGGCCACGCAGAGGTGTGTCAAGTGCAGTTCGATCCCACGCGTGTCACCTACGAGCAGCTCCTCACGGCGTTCTGGAAGATGCACGATCCCACGCAGGTGGATCGGCAGGGTCCGGACGTTGGTCGCCAGTACCGCTCGGTCATCTTCGCGCACTCGCCGGAGCAGGAGCGCACCGCGCGAGCATCCAAAGTCGCGCTCGAGCAATCCGGAACCCATCAGCGTCTCGTCGCCACTACCATCGAACCCGCCCAGACATTCTCTCGCGCCGAAGACGAGCACCAACACTATCACGAGAAGCACGGCGGTGTGTGCTAGCATCTTTCATCTATGTCCACGTTCTCCATCACCACGCCCATCTACTACGTTAACGACAAGCCGCACATCGGGCACGCGTACACCACGTTCGTGGCGGACGCGCTCGCGCGGTGGCATCGCATGGTCGGTGATGCGACGTTTTTCGTGACCGGCACGGACGAGAACTCGCAGAAAAACTCCGAGGCCGCAGCAAAAAAACTCGGCAAAGCGCACGGCGAGATCACGCGGGCGGAGATCCAGGGGTATGTGGATGCGATGTCCGCGGTCTGGCAGCAGACATTCGACACGCTCGACATCACTTACGACCGTTTCATCCGCACTACGGAGGACGCGCACATCACTGGCGTGAATAAGCTCATCAACGCCGTCCGTAAGAACGGCGACATCGTCCCTGGCACCTATCGCGGATGGTACTGCGTGGAGTGCGAGGCGTTTCTCCCCGAGAAGGAACTCGATGGTGGTATGTGTCCGTTCCACACGCGCGCAGTCGAGCAGATTGAAGAGCAGAATTATTTTTTCAAGCTGTCTAAGTACCGCGATCAGCTCCTCGCGCACTACGATGCCCACCCGGACTTCGTGCAACCCGTCGCACGGCGCAACGAGATCATCGCATACGTCCGTGACCACCTGGAGGACGTGAGTATCTCGCGCCCGCGCAAGGAGTGGGGGATTCCGTTCCCGGGTGATCCCGACCACGTCGTGTATGTCTGGTTCGACGCGCTCACCAACTACATGACCGCCATGGGCTACGGCACGGATGATGCCGCCTACGCAGCGCGGTGGCCGGCGAGTGTCCAGCTCGTAGGCAAGGACATCCTCAAGTTCCACTGTGCGCTCTGGCCCGCCATGCTCATGAGTGCCGGCCTCCCGCTCCCGCAGCGCGTGTTCGCCCACGGCTTCTTCACCATTGACGGTGCCAAGATGTCCAAGTCGCGCGGCAACGTCGCAGACCCCGTCCTCCTCGCAGAGCGTTACGGCATTGATGCTCTGCGCTACTTCCTCATGCGCGAGATTCCCTTTGGCGGCGATGGCGATTTTTCCGAAGACCGCCTGCGTCTGCGCTACGAGTCCGACCTCCAGAAGGGGATCGGCAACCTCGCCGCGCGTACGCTCACCATGGTCGGGAAGTACGCAGACAGCAAGGTTCCCGCAACCGGAAGTACCCCCATGCACGAAGTGGCCTGGACTGCCTACACCGCCGCCATGGACGCGCTCCTCCCCCACGAAGCCCTCACCGCCATCTGGGACTGCATCCGCAGTGCCGACCAGTACATCGAGCGCGAGCAACCCTGGGTGCTCGCAAAAGACCCCACAAAGCGCGACCACCTCCTCACCGTACTCGGCAACACCTCCGAGCTCCTCCGCCACATCGCCCTCATGCTCGCCCCCTTCCTCCCCGATACCGCCAACAACATCCTCCTCGCTCTCGGCCAAACCGACTGGCGCACCCAACCCCTCACCGACCTCCAACGCTGGGGCATCACCCAAGGCACCCCCATCGCCAACCTCCCCCACCTCTTCCCACCCTTGCAGTAAGCGACCGCCGCATCATTCCCCCCCCTCTTCCAAAAAAGGGAAGCATCTTATCGTCAAACGTGTCGTCGTGGAGTGTGCCAATGCACATGTGATTATCTCATCGTACCAAGACGAAGTAAAACCCCCGTCCCACTCTGGGACGGGGGTCTATTTTCCGAGCGTTGCCACTACGCCTGATCGATAGACCACAGCAGGTCCTCGATCAGATCATCGGGATACTCGAGGCCGACCGACAGACGGATCATGCCTTCCGTGATGCCACACCGATCAAGATCCTCGATGGTCATGTCGCTGTGCGTCATGCTCCGCGGATGTGAGATCAGCGTCTGCGTGCCACCGAGCGACACCGCAAGTCGCGCGATCTGCATCGCATCAAGCACGCGAAATGCTCCATCGCGCGTGGCATCCTTGAGTACGAAGCTCATTACCGATCCCGGCCCGCTGCACTGCCGCTTGTACACCTCGTATGGCACACCATTGGTAGGGGTGAGCAGGCCAGGGAATAGCACGCGTTCGACCTTCGGATGTTCGGCGATCGCATGGGCAACGGCCATCGCGTGCTTGGCCTGCGCTTCCATGCGAATCCAGAGCGTCTCCAGCGATCGCGTGAGCATCCATGCCGTATCTGGTGCCGGCGTGTCGCCGAGAATCGTTCGATAGTCCTCGAGCGCCTGCCGATGCCTGTCGGATGGAAGCAGCGTGACTCCGGCCATGAGGTCCGAATGGCCACCGATGAACTTCGTCGCCGAGTACAGCACGATGTCCGCACCGAGCTCGAAGGGATGCTGGAACACCGGGCCGAGAAACGTGTTGTCCACGGCGACGATCGTGTCCGGCTTCCCGTACTTCCTTGTGAGCGCGACGACTGCACCGATGTCCGTCAGGGACAGCGTTGGATTCGCCGGGGTTTCGAGGTACACCATGTCGAACGGGCCATGCTCCCGAAGCGCCGTCTCGACTGCAGTGAGATCACACGTGTTGACGCACATCGTCTGCGTGCCGAATCGTGCGGGGCAAAACGTCTTCAGGAAGAAGTACGATCCGCCATACACCGGATCACAGTAGAGGATGCGGCCGCCGTGGGGAACGAGCGCGAGGATCGTCGTGCTGATGGCACTCATCCCCGAGGGGAAGAGCATCGCCGACATCGCACTGCGTTCCATCGCCGTGATCTTGTCCTCGAAGATCTCGATGCTCGGATTGTTGACGCGCGCGTAGATCAACCCAGGGGCTCTGCCATCATCGCCCGGGAGGTGGTAGGCGCGTTGAAAGGACTTCTCGCCGTCGCGTGCGTGCGTGAATCCGTGCGTCGATGTCCGGAATACCGGAACCTTTACGGACTGCTCAGACAAGAGCGGATCGTACCCCGCATGGAATGCTGCCGTGGTGGGGTGGAGGTTTTTTCTCGTTTCTCGCGTTGCCATTGGCCAAACTCCTTGTGCGCACTGGAGGTGTGGGTTGAAAGAAAGGGGGTGCCGCGGATTATCCGCGGCACCCCTTGGCGTCCTACAGCTCGACGACCTGCTCCCAGGGGAAGCGCGCGTCACCGTAGTGACCCATCGCCGCCGTGTCCTGGTAGCACCAGCCCTTGGGCGTGAGCAGGCCGAGCTGCTCGTTGATCGCCTTCGGACGGAAGTCGAACTTCTCGCGCACCTTCGCCTCGAGCGATGCGCACTGCGGCACGAGCGGGGTCTCGACCGAGATGTACACCGGGCGCGACTGCCCGATGGCGTAGCCGACCTTCACGAGTGCTTCCTGCGCGTGTCCGCCCGCGACGATGGACTTTGCGACCATGCGGCAGAAGTACGCGGCCGAGCGATCCACCTTCGAGGGGTCCTTGCCCGAGTACGCGCCGCCACCGATCTCGATGTTCGGCCCGTAGTTGTCCACGGCGAGCTTGCGCCCGGTCGTGCCCGCGTCGGCCTCGAAGCCGCCCTGTACGAACTTGCCGGTGCCGTTGACGACGATCCACGCATCCGGAACGAGGCGATCGCGGAGCGTTTCGCGCACGCAGTGCGTGGTCAGCTCCTCGCGAATCATCTCCAGCACACGCTTCTCGCTCTGGGGATCATCCGGCCGAATTTCCACGCCATTGACCATGGACGAGTGATGCGCGGCGAGCGTGACGTGCGTCACCAAACCCTCCGTGTTCACGACGACGATGCTCTTGCCGTCTGGCCGCATCCAGGGGAGCTGGCCGGTCGTGCCGAGTTCACGCATCCGCACGCAGAGCGCGCGCGCGAGCGTGTGCGAGAGCGGCATGAGCATCGGTCCGTCCGCGACGGCGTATCCGGTCATGATGCCCTGATCGCCAGCGCCCTGCTCGAGGTCCATGCCCCTGCCCTCGTCCACGCCCTGGGAGATGTCCGGCGACTGCCGCACGATGTTCGTGAACACGCCGAGCGCGTCCGCGTGCCCGATCTCGCGGTACTTCTTGCGACACACCTCGCCGACATCGAAGATCGCCTTCGTGGTCATCTCGCCGATCACGACGACCCCGCCGTGTCCGCCCGTGACCTCCATCGCGACTCGCGACTTCGGATCCTGCTCCATGGCGGCGTCAACGATGGCGTCCGCCATCTGATCGCACACCTTGTCCGGATGCCCATCCGTGACGAACTCACTCGCCGACGAACGGGCGCCACGCATCGCCATTGCCGATCGCATTCCACTCTTTTCGACTGACATCGCAAACCTCATTCCAACGTAGAGAATGGTTACTCTGTTGGAAAAGAACCGTTGCGGAATCCAGGACACCCCGAATCTCGATCATCGCTGGTGATGCCGAGCGGTCTCATGCAACACTGCATGGAACCATTCCACCTCAAGCTTTACACCCTCACGAGAACTGTCAAACGTCGCTCACATCACGAAGATTCCATGGCTCAACAATGCGCTCTATTGACGGCGCACCACATATCCTCTACGCTTTTAGTGCGAAACGGATGCTTCGGTGTCCCTATCACCTGAAGGAGGTGCTCGTGAATCGCAACGTTCTCGTCGCAGCAGCGTGGCCGTATGTCAACGGCTCGCTCCATCTCGGTCATGTTGCGGCACTCCTGCCGGCAGACATTCTTGCGCGGTACTTCCGCGCACATGGGGATCACGTCCTCTATGTCTCTGGAAGCGACTGCCACGGCACGCCCATTCTCGTTTCTGCGGAGCGCGAAGGTGTCGCGCCGGAGATCATCGCCGGCCGCTACCACGATGAGGTCGTGGAGATGCTCATTCACAAGCTCGGGTTCAGCTACTCGCTGTACTCGAAAACCATGGGTGCGTTCCACCAGCGAACCGCGCAAGACCTCTTCCGCCGTCTCTACGACGGCGGGCACATGGTGGAGCGCGAGGAGGAACAGCTCTACTGCGTCACCTGTACACGCTTCCTCCCGGACCGCTACGTCGAAGGAACCTGTCCCTACTGCGCCGCAAGGGGTGCGCGTGGCGACCAGTGCGACCAGTGCGGGCAGACGCTCGATGCCGGCGACCTCGTCACCCCGCAGTGCAAGATCTGTCACACCAAACCGGAACGTCGTCGCTCGACGCACCTCTACTTCCGCCTCTCGGCGTTCGAGGCGCGGCTCACGGCGTGGATCAAGGAGCGCAGCGTCGCATGGCGATCGAACGCATCCGCGGTAACGGCGAGCTGGCTCACGCGCGGGCTGCACGATCGCCCTATTACGCGCGATCTCACCTGGGGCATTCCGGTTCCCGTGGATGCCTACGTGGCAAAGCGTATGTACGTCTGGTTCGAGGCCGTCATGGGCTACTTCTCCTGTTCCAAGGAGTGGGCGGCATCCACGGACAACCCCGAGGGGTGGCGCCAGTGGTGGGAGAACGATGATGCGTTGCACTACTACGTGCACGGCAAGGACAACATCCCATTCCACACCATCATCTGGCCGGCAATGCTCATGGCGCTCGGGTACAAGCTACCGGACGCGATCGTATCCAGCGAGTACCTCAACTTTGAGGGCGTGAAGCTCTCGAAGAGCGCGGGCATGGCACTCTGGCTACCAGAAGCGTTGGCGAAGTTCGATCCGGATGCGCTACGATTCGTCCTCGTGCTGAACGGCCCGGAGACGCACGACACGTCGTTCTCCTGGAAGGAATTCCAGGCGCGTGTCCATGGCGACCTCATTGGGACGATCGGCAACCTCTGGAACCGTACGTACACGCTGGTGTACCAACATCGCGACATCATCGGTAGTGCACGGCCTGCTGTCGTCGCAGACGACAGTGCCAAACTCCTCGGTGCGGCAGCAGCAGCGTTCACCGATGTGGGTACGGCGATCGAGCGTACGGAGTTTCGTGTCGCGCTGCAGCGTATCCTCGCACTCGCGAAACAGTGCAACCAGTACCTGAACGCACGCCAACCATGGAAACTGATCCGCGATCCCGCAACGCAGTCCGATGCTGCTGAGGCGATTACCACCGCGGCCATCTTTGGTGACGCGCTTCGCCGGCTCATGGCGCCGTTCACGCCGCACATCGCGGACGCGCTCGGCACCTACCTCGGCTGCGATGATGTTCGTTGGTGCATGCCGACTACGGTACCCTCTCCGACTGCACCGCCGACGCCGCTCATTCGGCACATCGACGACGCGCTCATCGAAGCGGAGCTGGCAAAGCTCGCCCCGCCCGCACCTTGACAGGTTTTTTCCTCTCTGGCACGATCAGGGCGGAACCGGTGGGATAGCTCAGCTGGTAGAGCGAGGGTCTCATAATCCCTAGGCCACGGGTTCAAGTCCCGTTCCCACCACCATCAAACACCCCCCGACCATCGTCGGGGGGTGTTTTCCATCCAAAGAATTGGCATTTGCAACCAGATGATCTCCCTGCTACGCTCGATGGAGATGGATGGCGGAGACGCACACGGCTGTGTTGTCGCCGCTTTTCGTTTCACGTACAGTGATATTCATGCCACACCTCATCCTCATTGCCGACTACGGAAGTGACGGTCTCGCTTCCACGGAGGCCATCCTCGCAGTGCGCCGCGCTACAACCACCCCGTTCACGGTGGATCTTGTTGCGACGCGACCATTTAACACCATCCATACCGCATTTCTCCTCGCACAGCTCCACCGCGGTATCCCTGCGGGTCGCGGGGCGGATACGACGTTTTTCCTGAACACTGACCCGCGTACGCAGACCGAAAACGGTGTCGTTGCTGCAGCGGGCGCGCCGCTCGTCATCGCAACACTGGACACGGGCGCACGCGTGGTCACGCCAAACGCCGGCAACTGCTTGTCGCTCGTTCGCGAACGGATCACCGCGCTTGCACTCGCACAGTGTAGCGCAGAGGGAAGCCAGTTTCGATCACGGGACGTATTTCCTGCGGTCGTCGGTGCGGTTATGGATGGCAACGTCGCCGCGGTCACGGGTGCGACGCTCTCTCTTGACCATGTTCCGTTCATGCCGCCGGAGTTCATTGTGCTGCACATTGACAACTACGGCAACGTGAAAACTTCGTTCACGGAACGGGATCGTATCACGCTTGGCATCGCATGGGGCGCGGAGATCGAACTGCAGCTCGGCGCAAAAACGATGCGCGTTCCTGTCGTCGAAAACATCTTCGCAAAATCTGCGGGGTCGCTCGTATTCGCTCCAGGAAGCAGTGGCGATCCGGCGAATCCCGGTTTTGAGCTCTCGCTGCGCTACGCTGGCGATTGTTCCGCATCCGCAGGCGCGGTGTTCGGAAATCCAGAACCCGGAAGTGACTTCGCAGTACGAAAAATCTAAGGACTGAACAGTACTCCCCGTATAGCCCGTCAATACGTAAGAGCGAATTTTGATTGCCAACAGATACAAAAATGACAGCCATGGATGACTGAGAGTAGGACCGACGCCATTGCTGTAAAAGTAGTCCCGCCCCTGTGAAGGGGCGGGACGCTGATGTTTCCGTCATGGGCTTTGCTCGGATCCGTCGCTAGGCAGCGAGTGCGATCCAGACACCCGGCGCATCGCTTCGCTCCCCGAGTACGAGCACCTCTGGGAGCAGGAGGACGAGTTGGTAGAGATTCTCGAGTACATCGGTATCGCCGACAGTCGCTGCAGCCAGGTACGGAACGAGCACACCTCCCTGGATGACGCCGAGCTCCGCAATGCGCTGTTCGAGGGTAGGAACGCGGATCTGCGCTCCCGACGAGAGGGCATTTCCCCACCCGAGCTTTCGTATGGCCGCAACGCCGATGGAAACTCCTACATGTTCCTGCCAGACGTCACGGATGGCTGCGAGGCGATCGTACCCATACCGAGCACTGTACTGTGCTCCAAGGATACCGCCGAGGGTTCCTTGGAGGGATGCGAGGATCTCGTCCCAGAACGTGCTCACGCAATGGTCTTGGTACACCGCGGCGCTCATCCAATCGGGTGGTGGGAACGGACGAGATACGGAAGCCATCACGACGCTCTTCACTGCGCGCCCCATTGCCGTGGCGATGGCGTCTGAAACATGCTCCAGATTCACCGCATCTGCCTGTGCCAGCGGGTATTCACCCGTTGCCGCGATGATGCAGAGCGGCCGCAGTACCCCCATGACCTCGTCGAGGTACCCCGGAAATGGCATGGTGCGGTCGTGAAAATGACTCGCGATGTACTCTCGGATCTGTTTCTCGATACTGCCCATGATGTTCCTCCGTTGGATCGAGCGTGGAAGGTGCGTGTCCGTCACATGATGAACATACCACCAACCTCTGCGCGTGTCCACCACTCATAACCCCGTTCACTCCTCTTACTCTCGATTTCTACGGTTCCCATTGACGAGCGATGCGTGAAGATGAGATGATGATAGCGTTCATCTGAGATTGATCTCGAGGGGTGAACAAGGAGGAGTAAGATGGGAGGTGTCGGTGGAATCTGCTTCACATGTGGGGCCCCACATCCAGGGACGCACTGTGCCGGAGCGGCACGCCTGCGCGACGAGATGGTGGTGAGCCGTTTCGACGGAGGGACTGTCTTCAGGGGCTCGGGGAACTCGCACGTCACGTTCGCCGGAGGTGGCGCGCACATCACCACGGAGGTTCCGAATTTGCGTCTCGGTGATGACGGGACGCGCGAGCTCAAGGACTTCTTGCGGACGGATGTCCCGCTTCGGGGTTACTAGGGCTCTCAAGCGGTCCCGTCTTCAGCACCCCGACAGCATGTCGGGGTGCTTCTCTCAGAAAAAGATTCTAAGATAAGTGGACTTGACACGGTTTCGCGGTTTCGGAAAAAAACTGTATAGGCGCTGTTCGTATCATCAGTGCTCATGAATGCCCCTCCTCGCGATCCACTCCATGGGAAAACGCTCCAGGTGATGCTGGAGTATCTTGTCGAGCATGTGGGGTGGGAGGAGTTGGGGCGGCGGGTTCGGGTGAAGTGTTTTTTGAGTGAGCCCAGCGTGAAGTCGAGCTTGACATTTTTGCGGAAGACGCCGTGGGCGCGGGCGAAGGTGGAGCGGTATTACCTCGATGTGGTGAGGCGTGCGGGGAGGTGAAGGGGTATGGAATCATTCTGGGAGAAACTCGCGCGGCCGATCATGGCACTCGCACCGATGGCGAATGTCACGGACGCGGCGTTTCGGCGTGTCATCGCGCGGTATGGGAAGCCGGATGTGCTGTGGACGGAGTTCTGTTCGGCGGATGGGCTGTGGCACACGCGCGTGAAGCGTGGGGTACCGGATGCGGAGAATCCGCTCATGTTCGACCTCATGTTCAGTGCGAGCGAGCGGCCCATCGTCGCGCAGTTCTTCACGGCGGATCCTGCTATGATGGAGTACGCTGCTGCGGTAGCAGTGGAGCTTGGGTTTGACGGCGTGGATATCAACATGGGGTGTCCGGATCGTACCGTGGAGGCGTGTGGCGCAGGTGCGGCACTCATGAAGAACCCCACGCTCGCGCGCGAGATCATTCGCGCGGCAAAGCGTGGGGCGGGGGGACTGCCCGTCTCCGTGAAGACGCGCATTGGGTACGCGCGCGACGAGGTGGCGACGTGGCTGCCCGCGCTCCTCGCGGAGGATCTCGCCGCGGTGACGCTCCATGCGCGGACGCGGAAGGAGATGTCGCTGGTTCCGGCGCGGTGGGAACATGTTGCGGAAGCCGTGCGGCTGCGCGATGCGTTGGGCGTCTCCACCGTCATCCTCGGAAATGGAGATGTGGACGACCTTGCGGATGCACGGGAACGCGTCATCGCCTCGCATGCCGACGGCGCGATGCTCGGGCGTGCCATCTTTGGGAACCCGTGGTGCTTCAGTCATGATGTGCTCATTGAGGATGTACCACTCGCCGAGCGCTTGCGCGTCATGGTGGAGCACGCGCAACTCTTCGAGCAGATTCTCCCGCACAAGAGCTTCGCCGTCATGCGGCGGCACTTCAAGGCGTATGTTTCCGGCTTCCACGGCGCAGCAGAGCTCCGCGCCGCACTCATGGAAACGGAATCGTCGGCCGAGGTTGCAGCAGTAGTGCGCACTGCCGGATTCTCCCCGGAAGTGTCTCCGCTGAGCACGTAGGATGTTGCTCTCCATGAACGTATGATGAGACGTATACGGCGATCGTGGATGGTGATGGGGAGTGTGTTCGTCCTGTGGGCGAGCTTTGCGCATGATGCGCTTGCATGGCGGCCGCGCCGGCCTCTTTTTCGGAGACCGGGACTTTCTGATGTCGTGTCTACGCCGATCGAACAGTGGGAGTGGTGGCATTACGTTTTGATCGTCCTTCCGATTATCATAGCGATGATCGGAATTGCTGCTCTCGTGTTCGCGGTTGTTTGGTTTGTACGCCGCAAACGTCGGTAGAGAAAAACAGTCGGATGTGATATCTCAAGAAATCGTGTTGGAGAAATCGTGAGAGAACATGGGGCGGCACACCAATACAGGTGACACGGTTTTGTAGACGCCCCAACACATCTATGCGCTCCTCATTTGATCAACTTGTCGCTTGCGCCATGGAGGATATTCCGGAGCAGTTTCGTGTGCGGTTACGGAATGTGGCGGTTGTTATTGAGGTCGCGCCGACCGTGGAGCAGTTGCGGGAGTGCGCGGTGCCGGACGGCGAGACCATGTACGCGTGCTACGAAGGTGTCGCGCAGGTGGATCGCACCATTGACGAGCCGATGCTTCCGGATCGTATTGTTCTGTTCCAGGAGGTGTTGGAACAGGATTTTGGGCATGACCCTGAACTATTGCAGCGCGAGATCGCCCACACGCTCCGCCATGAGATTGCTCACCACTTTGGTACGTCGGATGATACGCTTGAGGAGTTGGGGAAGTATTGAGGTACCCTAGAGACATCTGCGGGACCCGTAGCGGCGTACCTTCAGGTCGCCACCTCCTTCAGAAAACGTGGAAACCTAATGGTTTCCGCTACGATGGAACTCGAGGTGTTGGGGGGGCTGATGATGAGTACGCGGAGAGTGACGGGATGAGACAAGGGAAACCTCTATGCGTGTGCCACAGCGGAAGAGCGAGGCGGAGCGGCGTTCGCGGGAGCGGCGCGATTACGTCATCACCGCAGAGAAAGCGGCGCGACTTCGACGTGAGCTGGAGGACTTGCGTACGCGCAAGCTCCGCGAGGCCGCGGATGAGGCCAACCGCATGGCGGAGATGGGGGATCGGTCGGAGAACGTGGGCTACACGGTGGCCAAGGCGGAGCTCACGCGCATCCAGAATCGCATCCTCTCGCTCCAACATCGCCTGGATCACGCCATCATCATCGAGGACCAGCCCATGGTGCGCGGGCGCGTGAGCATTGGTTCGACGGTGACGATCGAGCGCGACGGCGTTCCGCGGACGTACACCATCCTTGGGTCCTCGGAGACAAACCCCGGGCGCGGACGCATCTCCTACAGTTCACCACTCGGTGCTGCGCTCCTGGGGCGTGCAGCTGGCGACGAGGTGTCCGTCACTATCAACGGAACCGTGAAGCACTACCGCATCGTCGCGGTGACGTAATAGGGAGCGTGCTATACTGAATGCCTATGTCCTTCTTCGAGCTCATCCTCCTCATCATCCTCGGTGGCTTTGTGCTCTACGGGTTGTGGTCCGGGCTCATCCGCGCGGCGGGGACGCTCGTGGGTGTTATCGCGGGCGCGTTCCTCGCCGGCCGGCTCTTTGTGCCCATCGCGGAGTACTTTGGATGGTTGTTTGGTGGAAACGTGAACCTCGCGAAGGTGGTGATCTTCTTTGTGCTTTTCGTGCTCATCAACCGGCTCGTGGGGTTTGGGTTCTACCTCATTGATAAGACATTCCGCATCATCGCGATCATTCCATTTCTCAAGACGATCAATCGGCTCGCGGGTGCGATTTTCGGGTTTCTCGAGGGCGCACTCGTCATCGGTGGCGTCCTGTGGCTCGCGGTACGTTTCCCGATCAGTGTTGGCTTGACGGAGGCCATTGCCGGTTCTGACATTGCACGTTGGCTTGTTGGTGTTGCGAGTATCATCATCCCGCTCCTGCCCGCGATCGTACGCGAACTTGAGAGCGTGCTGACGAGGGAGGTGCTGTAGGGAGTATGCACCCGTTCCTCATTGATGCGCACACGCACATCAACTTCAATGCGTATCACGATGACGCGGCAGAGGTAATTCGGCGCGCGGATGGTGATGGCGTGTGGATGCTTGCGGTCGGATCGCAGATGGATACGTCGCGGCGTGCGGTGGCGTACGCGGAGCAGTACGAGCACATTTGGGCGGTGGTAGGATTGCACCCGATTCACCTCGTGGACACGTTGGTGGATCAGCACGAGGTGGGTGAGGATGCGGAAGGTATCGCGTTTCGGACGCGTAAGGAGGTTTTTGATCTCGACGCGTACCGTGCGCTCGCGCGCCATCCGAAAACCGTGGGGATCGGGGAGTGCGGTATGGATTTCTATCATATCCCTGACGGGCTTGCGCCGCAGGAGGTGCGGCGCACCCAGGAGGACACGTTCCGTCAGCAGATCGCGCTCGCACGCGAGGAGGAGTTGCCGCTCATGGTGCACGTGCGGGATGGCGAGGGTCCCGATGCGTCGGCGCACGAGGAGACCATCCGGATCCTCGGGGATGCGTATGGTGCGTGGGACGGCACGCAGCCGCGCGGGCTCATCCACTGCTACTCCGGAACGTGGGAGCAGGCGCAGCGGTACCTCGATAGGGGATTCAACATTTCATTCACCGGCGTCATCACCTTCCGGCCAACGAAGAAACAGCTCGCCATCCAGGAGGAGCTCATGCGCGTCGTGCGCGATGTGCCAATGGATCGTTTCCATGTGGAGACGGACTGCCCGTACCTCACGCCGGATCCGCATCGCGGCGAGCGTAATGAGCCAGCATACGTGCGACACGTTGCAGAGAAAGTCGCGGAGCAGAAGAAGCTCTCGCTCAACGAGGTCGCGCGTTCGAGCGTTGAGAACACAGAGCGTCTATTCAAAAAGATGCTGGGTTGAGCTGTTTTTTGTTTTCATCGTTGACGGATGAGTCGGCGGCAAGGACAATGGATATTCCACAGCACGTCGCTGTGGACGCATTTTGCGTTTATGGACGACACTGGAAAGAACGATGGGACTTGGACTGCACTCGGGCTCGCGTTTCAGCTGGGGTACCTCGTTGCCATCCCGATTGTTGTTTTCGCGTTCATCGGGCGCACGCTCGATGCGCGGTTTGGGACGTCACCGTGGTTTCTCCTCGGAGGCATCCTCCTCTCGCTCATCGCTTCGAGCATCCTCGTCGTGCGAAAAGCCAAGGACGTGATCGCTGATGGTAAGCACTAGCTTGCTATGGTCATCTCGCTCGCGGCAGAACCGATTGCGCACGTGGGATCGTTCCCGGTGACGAACACGCTCGTCATGGCGGTGTTCGTATCGGTGGTCCTCGTGGTGCTCGGTTCCCGCGCGGGAAAGCGCGTGGCGATGATTCCTGCACGCGGGATGGCACACGTCATGGAAGCGGTGGTGGAGGCACTCCTCGGTTTCATGGATAGTGTGACGCACGACCGCGAGCGATCGCTGAAGTTCTTTCCCTACGTCGCCACGATTTTCCTGTTCGTCATCGTGTCGAACTGGATTGAACTCGTCCCGGGACTTGGTACGATTGGTGTGTGGGGTGAACATCGCGGTGAGAGAATCATCATCCCGTTCATTCGTTCCGCCTCCGCAGACCTCAACGTGACGCTCGCCATCGCGCTGTTCTCCGTGGTGGTGACACAGATTATCGGCGTCACGATGGTGGGCGGCATGGCGCACCTCGGGAAGTTTGTGAACTTTCGGGGGCCGATCGGCTTCTTCGTTGGCATTCTCGAGCTCATCTCCGAGTTTGCGAAAGTCATCTCGTTCTCCTTCCGATTGTTCGGGAACATTTTTGCGGGCGAGGTGCTCCTCATCGTTGTGACGACACTCGTGCCCTACATGATCCCGCTCCCGTTCCTCCTGCTCGAGTTGTTCGTGGGATTCATCCAGGCGCTCGTGTTCGCAGTACTCACCTTGGTCAATTTGAACATGGCTGCGCAGCACCACGCTGCGCACTAACGCACTGAGAGGGTTGGAGCACCGAGAAACGCCCTCGTTTCTCATTCGTCCAGCCGTTCAGTCACGCATCAGGTATGCCGACCGAAGTTGCTCGCGAGGCCGCAACGGGCCTCCTTCAGAATGTTGAGGCAGTGAAGTCGCTCGCTGCTGCGTTCACGATCGCGATTGGTGCGATCGCGCCGGCACTCGCTATCGGTCGCCTCGCTGCAGCGGCGATGGAGGCCATCGGTCGCAATCCGGAGGCCGCGTCAAAGGTGCAGACCGCAATGATCCTCTCCATCGCGTTCGCGGAGGCCATCGCCATCTACGCGCTCGTCATTGCGCTCATCATCAAGTTCGTGTAAGCATGGGCGAGCTGCTCACCAATTTGGGCATTGACTGGCGGCTACTCATCGCGCAGATCGTCAATTTCCTCGTGCTTTTTTTTCTCCTCCGGAAGTTTCTCTACCGTCCGGTGCTGGCCATGCTTGAGAAGCGACGCGCGACGATCGCGGAAGGCGTTGCGAACGCGGAGCGTGCGACAGTTGTCATGGCGGACCTCGCGCAGGAGCGCACGCAGCTCCAGGCCGCAGCGGCAGCAGAGCGGGCCGCGGTGCTCGTCAGAGCAGCGGAGGAGGTAGAGACGCTCCGCAAGACGCGCACGCTGGCCGCAACCGAGGAGGCGAGCGTCATTCTCGCGAACGCGCAGGAGGACGCGGATCGCGTCCACGCCGCGTTGCTCGCGACCGTCCGTGGCGAAATCGGCGACCTCGTGCTCGCCGTCACCGAGAAGACCACCGCGGACGCGCTCACGGCCGCGGAGCACGAGAAGCTCGTGGATGCGGCACTCCGAGAATTGAAAACCGCGACACTGTGACGATCACCGCAACACACTACGCGCGCGCACTCGGGGAGTTCGCGGGAGACGCTGCGAGCTTCGACCGTGCAGTGGGCGATCTCGAAACGTTCGCGGGAATACTTGAACGGGAACCGGCGATTGCGGCATTTTTCTCGCGGAGCGGTGTGTCGAGCGCGCAGCGGGAGCAGGTGATCCGCGGCGTCGTACAGGATCGCGTGAGTACGCACGCGTTCGCGGTCATCCGGATGCTCGTCACACGGCGTGCGTTGTCGCTCCTCCGCGCGATCATCTCGAGCGCGCGCGAGCGTGGCGGCGTAGTGCATGCAATGGTGACGAGTGCCATCCCACTCCGCACGGAGCAACAGGAGCGCATCGTTACACAGCTCCGCGAGCAGCTTGGCGGTGAGGTGCGCGCGGAATTCACCGAGGATCGCGCCATCATCGGCGGTCTGCGCGTGCTCATCAATGACTCGCGTCTTTGGGACGGAACAGTTGCCGGACGATTCCGGAGGATCCGTCGCCACCTCGCGCTCCACACGCGCTAGACCTCTCACATCTTATGAGCCACCAGCTCGTCGAACAACTGAAAGCACAGATCGCCGCATTCACGCCCACCACGACCCCCGAGAATGTCGGGACGGTCATGGATGTTGGTGACGGCGTCGCACGCGTTGCCGGACTCCGTAACGTCATGGCGGCGGAGATGGTGGAGTTCATGCACGAGGGGTCGGGAGATCAGCGGGAACCCACGATGGGCATCGCGTTGAACCTCGGCGACGATGCGGTGGGCTGCGTCATTCTCGGCGAGACCGCAGGGGTGCGCGAGGGCGATCGCGTGCGCGGGACGGGCACCGTCCTCTCCGTTCCGGTCGGCCCGGCGTTCGTTGGTCGCGTTGTTGACCCGCTCGGCAACCCCGTGGATGGGAAGGGGCCGATCGCATCTACGGAGCGGCTTCCCGTTGACCGCGTGGCGCCCGGCGTCATCACGCGCAAGTCCGTGCACCAGCCCGTGGAGACCGGCATCACGGCGATTGACGCGATGATCCCCGTGGGACGCGGGCAGCGGGAGCTCATCATTGGCGACCGACAGACCGGGAAGACCGCCATCGCCATTGACACGATCATCAATCAGAAGGGAAAGGATCTCACCTGCATCTACGTCGCAATCGGTCAGAAGGAGTCCAAGGTAGCAAAACTCGTCGCACGACTTGAAGCAGCCGGTGCGATGGAGTACACGGTTGTCGTCCTTGCCGGCGCATCCGATCCGGCCGCGCTGTGGTACGTCGCGCCATTCTCCGGCTGCGCGATCGGCGAGTGGTTCATGCAGCAGGGTCGCGACGCACTCGTCGTGTACGATGACCTCTCGAAGCACGCGTGGGCGTACCGACAGGTCTCGCTCCTCCTCAAGCGACCGCCCGGACGTGAGGCGTACCCAGGAGACGTGTTCTACCTCCACTCGCGTCTGCTCGAGCGCGCCGCGAAGCTCAGCGACGCGCACGGTGGCGGCTCGCTCACCGCACTACCCATCATCGAGACCCAGGCGGGCGACGTGTCGGCGTATATTCCTACGAACGTCATCTCGATTACGGACGGTCAAATCTACCTCGAGCCGGATCTCTTCTATAAGGGTGTGCGTCCTGCGGTGAACGTCGGGTTGTCCGTGTCCCGTGTGGGATCGGCCGCGCAGCGGAAGGCGATGAAGAAAGTGGCAGGGAAGCTTCGCCTCGAACTCGCGCAGTTCCGTGAACTCGAAGCGTTCTCACAGTTTGCGAGTGAGCTCGACGAGACGACGCGGAAGCAGCTCGAGCGGGGCCAACGGTTGGTGGAGATTCTCAAGCAGGGTCAGTACGCACCGCGTCCGCTCCCACTCCAAGTGGCCTACGTCTACGCCGGAACGCAGGGATTCGCAGATCACATCGCGCTTGCACGCATGCAGGAGTGGATTGCCGGCCTCGTACCGTTTTTCCGCGATACGCGCGCCGGCCTCTGGAAGGCACTCGAGGAGTCCGGCACGCTCGACGACGGACGTGAGGACGAGCTCAAGGCGATGCTCGAGGAGTACGGCGCGCAATGTGAGCGCGCCGCGTAGCAGGTGTTATGGCCGTATCACCCCGACTCATCAGGCGGCGGATTACGTCCGTCCAGAACACGCGAAAGATCACCAGCGCCATGGAGATGGTCGCGGCGGCAAAGATGCGCCGCGCGGTCGCCGCAGCGTTGCAGTCCCGCGCGTACGCGCATCTCGCGTGGGAGATGGTGACATCGCTCACGGGGGTGGTGACAGAAGCGATGCACCCGCTCCTCCGGCAGGCATCAGACGGTGCGCACGCGGATGCCGGCGTGCTGTATATGGTCATGGCATCGGATCGAGGACTCTGCGGCGGGTTCAACGCACAGCTCTTCCGGACACTCCAGCGCGACGTGCGGGAGCGTGCAGAGCAGCGGGTGCAGTTTGTCACCATCGGGAAGAAGGCCGAGCAGTTCATCAAGCGTCAGGGCTGGGAGCTCGTCGCATCGTTCACGGACAAGAGCGTCGCGCCAAAGATTGCAGAGCTCCGTCCGGCCGCGCGGCTTGCCATGGACGCGTTCACGCGCGGGGAGGTGACCAGCGTCCGCATCGCGTTCACGGACTTCATGTCGGCACTCCAACAGCGGCCGATCGTCCGTACACTCCTCCCGCTCCAGCGATTCGCGGAGCTCGGGCCGCAGGCGGGCGTACCGGCAAATGCGGAGCGCGCACCCAGCGCACGCGGTGCCACGACCATCCTCATGGAGCCAAGCCCGCACGCAGTGCTCTCGACGATGCTGCCGCGACTCGTGGAGCTCCAGGTGTACCAGGCGTACCTGGACACCGGCGCATCGGAGCACTCCGCGCGCATGGTGGCCATGCGGAGCGCATCGGATGCGGCATCGGAGATGATTGACGCGCTCTCGCTGTCATTCAACCGCGCGCGGCAGGCCGTCATCACCCAAGAAATTGCAGAAATCAGCGCGGGGAGTGCTGCGCTCGCACACTGAGGGAGATCGCTGCGCAGATAGCACAGATCATGCGCTGATTATAAGGAGGCGGCAACGTTCATACCTATGACAACCATTACGAAAATTCTCGGCCCGGTCGTTGATGTCATCACGGAGGGCGTTCCGCCGGCAATCGGCACCGCGCTCGTGGTGGAGCACGCGGATGGGCGCGTGGTTCTTGAGGTCCAGCAGCAGCTCGGCAGCTCCGAGGTGCGCTGCATTGCCATGCAGACGACGGACGGGCTGCGTCGCGGCATGGAGGTGCGTGACACGGGCGCACCGATCAGTGTACCGGTCGGCAAGGAGACGCTCGGGCGCATGTTCAACGTCATCGGTGAGGTGATTGACGGAAAGGAACCCATCCAGGCAAAAACGACGTGGCCGATCCATCGTCCCGCGCCCGCGTTCATCAAGCAGTCCACGAAAGCGGAAGTGCTGGAGACCGGCATCAAGGTGGTGGACCTCGTGTGTCCCATTCTCAAGGGCGGCAAGGTGGGGCTCTTTGGCGGTGCGGGCGTCGGGAAGACCGTCATTATCATGGAGCTCATCCGCAACATCGCACAGGAGCACGGCGGCGTGTCCGTCTTCGCCGGTGTGGGCGAGCGCACGCGCGAGGGGAACGACCTCTACCACGAGATGCGCGAGTCCGGCGTGCTCGATAAGACGACGCTCGTCTTTGGGCAGATGAATGAACCGCCCGGCGCACGCGCTCGCGTGGCACTCTCCGGTCTCACGATGGCCGAGTACTTCCGCGACGAGGCGAAGCAGGACGTTCTCTTGTTCATAGACAATATCTTTCGATTTACACAGGCCGGCTCCGAGGTGTCCGCGCTCCTCGGCCGCATTCCGTCCGCCGTGGGGTACCAGCCGACACTCGCGCAGGAGATGGGCGAGCTCCAGGAGCGCATCACCTCCACCACGGACGGGTCCATCACCTCCGTGCAGGCCGTGTACGTTCCCGCGGACGACCTCACCGATCCGGCACCAGCGACGACGTTTTCCCACCTGGACTCCACGGTCGTGCTCGCGCGATCGCTCGCGGAGCTCGGCATCTATCCGGCAGTGGACCCGTTGGACTCGACATCCACGATTCTTGATCCAGCGATCGTAGGCACTGAGCACTACGACGTCACACGCGGCGTCCAGCGCGTCCTCCAGCGCTACAAGGACCTCCAGGACATCATCGCAATTCTCGGCATGGAGGAGCTCTCCGAGGAGGACAAGCGGACCGTGTCCCGCGCGCGCAAGGTGCAGAAGTTCCTCTCCCAGCCGTTCTTCGTGGCCGAGACGTTCACGGGCACGCCCGGCGCATACGTGAAGCGCGAGGACACGGTCAAGGGATTCAAGATGATCCTCAACGGCGATCTCGACGACGTCCCCGAGCAGCAGTTCTACATGAAGGGCGGGATCGGGGAGGTACGCGCATAGTGAGCTAGGGGATAGTAAGCTAGGGAGTAGTGGTATCAGGATGAGCGTTTCACAAAGGGAAGAGCACTCGTCACGAGGGACGAGTGCTCCGGTGTTGCTTGGTGCGTGAGCACCGAAGGAGGTTGAGGCGGGGCAGGAGGCGCGCGCCGTCGTTATGCACTTGGAGAGCCGCCACCATTTACGGACTCGCGGTTGTGCCGACGACTATTCGCGGAGAGGCGCAGTGCGGTTTTGGGCCCGTCGCACTGCTGGTGTTGCCTTTCGAGGGCTTCCTCCCTGCGTGACGCGCCACCATCTGCCCGGCCTCTGCAGTTGTAGGGATGTTGCGGTGTGGAGAGGGGCTTAGCAAACGCCCCTCCGGCGTCTACAACTTGAGGGGTTCAGCAAACACCCCACGACACCTCTGGTCCACACCACAACTATATACGATAGCACGGTTTTGCTCCAATGTCAAGTGGGTCAGAATAAAATGGCTCCATTGAGCACAGAATGTGACCTAAACGCTTGCAGCTTGCAGCTGTCGGCCTGCAGCTTATGATGACGCTCTCCATCATCACACCCGAGAAAACGGTGTACGACGCGGCGATTGATCAGGTGACCCTCCAGACCACGGAGGGGGAGATCACCGTGCTTCCGCATCACATTCCCTATGTGGCGGAGCTCAAGCCAGGTGAGTTGCGCATCGTTCGCGATGGAAAAGAGGAGCCGATGGTCATCGCCGGTGGGTTCATTGAAGTGCTCCCGGGGGATTCGGGAGCGACGGGTGGGCGCATTGCGATTCTCGCAGACGAGGCCATCCGCGTGGAGGAATTGGATATCGTTGCCATCGAAGCGGCGCGTGAGCGTGCGCGCCAGGCACTCGCGGAGAAGCGCTTTGCAGACGACACCGCGTTTGCCGCGACGGCCGCCGCGCTCGAGCGCGAGCTCGCCAAGCACCGCGTTGCGTTGAAGTATAGGAAGCGGGGGTAGCGGGGTTTCGCTTCGTGGTGCATTAATACATTGATACACTGAGATGGACTATGGATAGAGTACCCTTCAAACTCCATACTGGTGTCATTGCGAGGAGTCCTCGACGCGGCAATCCCGTTCAACCAAGTGGCCGGGATTGCCACGCCTCACGGATTCGGCTCGCAATGACAAGCGTTGTGTTGGGTGTACTCGTGTTTGTCGGTGCGGGGTGCGGGAGTGCGGTGCCACCAACCGCGACCGCACCGGCTCCGGAGGTTCCCCCAACGGCGACGTGGGTTCCGATCACCATTACAACGCCGGAGCGCGATGCGTTTGTCGCGAGCCCCATTGTAGCGAGCGGCTTGGGAATCGCATTTGAGAATACGATTGCGCTCCGCGTGGTGGACATGCATGGAAAAACGCTCGCGCGGACGTTCACGACGGCGTACGCACCGGAGTACACCGCACCCGGGCCGTGGGATGCGACGATTGCGTACACGTCGCCGACGACGGACACCGGCTACCTCGAAGCGTATGAATCCTCAGCCAAGGACGGACGCGAGCTCCATCTCGTTCGCGTACCGATCCGTTTCAGTGATGCCATCGTATCTATGTCAGCAGCAGTACTCCCGACCGTAACCCTCCGCACGAACTACGGCAGCATCGAGATCGAGCTCTACGCAGATGATGCGCCGAAGACCGTCGCGAACTTCCTCACGCTCGCGCGCGCGGGCTTCTACAACGGAACGCAGTTCCACCGTGTGATTCCCGACTTCATGATCCAGGGTGGCGACCCGCTCACGCGGACGCAGCCAGATGACTTCCGTATGCACGGTACCGGCGGACCGGGAGAAATGTTCGCGGATGAGATCAATGCGCGGAAGATCGTGCGGGGCACGCTCGCCATGGCGAACAGCGGCCCGGACACGAACGGGAGCCAGTTCTTTATTGTCACCGCCGACGCAACGCCGTGGCTCGACGGTAAGCATACGGTGTTCGGTCGCGTCGTTGTGGGTATGGAAGTGGTGGATACGATCGAGCAAGTCGAGCGCGATCAGCGCGACCATCCGGTGGATAAGGTAATCGTAGAAATGATGATCGTCGAATGAATCCTCCTCGTCATTTCGACCGAGTGAGTCCGCAATCCTCCCCCTTCCGTCATTTCGACCGACCGAGTTTTCGAGGGAGTGGAGAAATCTCATCCAACAGTACAAGCACCATCCTACTGCTCAACAAGATTTCTCGACTTCGCTCCCGCTCCGCTCGAAATGACGGAAGTGGACCCAAAATGACGCATCTTTTTACGCTCCCGAACTATGTTTCTTACGGTGCACGCAACCGCAGGCGCGGCCGTTGGCGCGCTCACGGGCAACCCGATTCTCGGGTTTCTCTTTGGGGTGATCTCGCACTTCACACTCGATATCATTCCGCATGGTGATGAGAACCTCGCGCCGCCGTGCGCGGGTGCGACGTGCACGCACCGTGAGGAGGTGCGGTTCCTCATACGATTGGCGTGCGTGGATGGCGTGATCATGCTCGGCGTGCTCGCGTGGCTCCTCATGCCATGGGTGACGTTGCCGACGTGGTCGGTGCTCGCCGGTATCGTTGGCGGGGTGTTGCCGGATGTGGGACAGGGCCTAGGTGCGTTGCTTCCGCGCGTGCGTCCACTTGCGGAGTTCAAGCGTATCCACGATTGGATTCACGTGGACATCATTCGTTTTGAGACACCGTTTGCACTGGGGATGGTGACACAATTCGCGGCACTCTCATTTTTCATCGGGGTCTTTCGTGTCCTCCTGTGAACATCCGCACCATTCGGGTCCACGTGCAGCCGAACGCGAAGCGCGGGAGCGTGGAGCACGTCTCCGGCAACGAGTACCGCGCGTGGGTTGATGCGCCGCCTGCGGACGGCAAGGCGAACGAGCGACTCATCGCGCTTCTCGCGGAGCACCTCGGGTGCAAGCGTTGGCAACTCTCGATCATGCGCGGCGCACTCGGACGCGAGAAAATCGTACGCATCGAAAACCACCGACCCGCTTAGTAGATCGGTGGTTTCGAGATAAAGTCCGGTGTGGGGTAGCGCGTGGGATCAATGGTGCGTTCGAAGCAGTGTCGGCCCTGCGCGTGCTGCCAGTACTGTGCGGTAACGTCTCCGTACACGCTGCGTGGGAGCTGCGGAGTGGGAGTAGCGCTCGTGAGTGTATCGGTCGTGAATGTCCCACAGAGCGAGAACGAGAGATCGCCGCGCACCTCGTACTCGTACGATGCGCCGGTCTCCGGATCAATGGGCAGCGCGTACCCGCGGATGGGGTCGTTGAGGTCTTCGAGTCGCGCGGGGCGCACGCGGCGGAGATCCCAGTACGCGACGATTTCTTGCTGGATGCTCATGAGGTGGTTTGCGCGCTGCTCATCAATCTTTACACTCCGCGCGGAGCGTGGGGCACCGGCAACGGTGAATCCTGCGACGAGCGCGACGCTGATGACGACGAGTGCACCGATGCCCACACCGTGCATCGTCCGATGGAGTGCTGGTTTTGTGTCGCGGTGAAGTTCCGCGCGCTCGTACCACAGCACGACGGCGGCGATGACGAGGATCGCAATGGCCTTGAGGCCAAAGCGCAACGTGAGTTCACCATCGAGGAACCGGTTGATGACTGCGACGAGATCACCCGCGAGGATGAGTGCGGCGATGGCGATCGTGAAGTACCCGAGCCATCGGCGTGACCGAAGCTCGCGGACCGCCTCAGACGTATCAACGAGCCGGTGGAGTGCTCGCCGCGCCCATGCGTGGATTGGAACAAAGACAATGAGCATCGCAATCGCGTGGCGCAGCGGGCTCATGTACTCGATCGGGTTGCGATACGCATCCGCCGCGACATCCGAAATCCACGCGTTGATGAGCTGGTGGAGGAGGATCCCCACCTCAACGGCAATAACGTAGAGCGTGACAATGACGAAGAGCTGGAGGACGACTTCCTTGGGCCCGGGCTTACTGGTGGTGGTCATAGGGTGCTGAAGAATAATGAAGAGTAGAGAGAGATGACGCGCGCGACCTTGGATGGCCGGGATTGCTTCAGTCGCGGATTCCGACGTTGCGAGATGGAAGCAAGCCGGAATCCCGAGCTTGCCTCGGGACTCCCTCGCAATGACACCAGATCAAAGCTCCACAACGACCGCGGGGCGCGCGCCGAGCGCCACAAGCCGACGCACCGCATCATCCCAGACGAGACCCGACTGCCGCGTGCCCGAGCTCCAATAGCCACCCGCGCAACCACCCGACACGCGGGAGTCGAGATTCCAGGCCCAACGGGAGTCATCGGGTTGGGTGCTCCACATATCAAAGCCGTGGACTCGGGGATCACCGTACTGTGCGGTGCGCTCTGTGGGGGCGAGCGGAGCACGGGCTTCGGTCTCCTTGCGCTGGATGAGGAGGTGCTCCAGGGTGGTGAAGCCGGTGAGCGTGGGGAGGTTCCAGTCCGTGGCGCGCTGTGTGAGGATGGTCTCACACTGGGGGAAGGTCTGGTTTCTCGTCTCGGGGAGGATGCCATCCTTGCGGTAGAGGAGGAGGTAGGGGCGGGTACGTTGGGGGACGGTTCTCGTGTGGGGAGGGTCGGTATTCTCGATGGGGGTGGTTTCCGGTGGGAGGGTGGGGGTTTTGAGGGTTTCGCCTCTGAGGTAGGGAGCGGCGTACTGGCCATCGGGGTCATTGGTGGGGAGTCCTGGGACAGGATGAGCGCCATCGGCGTTGGAGCAGGTGTTCAGGAGGTGATTCGTGGTGTCCTCGAGGGTTTCCGGGTGCTCGGGGGTGGGGGTGATGCCTTGGGTTTTGGCATCGGGGAGGAGGATCGCGCTCGTGAAGCCGTGCTCGATAGCGGTTTTGATGGTTTCGCGCTGCTCGGGGGTAAGGCGGAGGCCTGTGGGGAACTCTTCTTCTAGGGAGGATACCCAGGATGGTGGGGCTTTGTCCTGGAGGAAGGTGAGGGAGGAGTCGAGGATTTCTTGGAGATCGAGGGTGATCTCGCGCTCTGCCTCAAAGGAGGAGGCGGAGTCCTCATGGGGGAGGACGGTTGCGGTGATGGGGAGGGAGAAGGATTCGGATTCGGGGATGGTTCCCGTGCGGTATGCCTCGGAGAGGGCGTGGGAGAGGGTGGTGAGGTGGGTGATGCTCGGGAGGTCGCGGGGGGTGGCGGTGGTGCGGAGGGAGGCGACGGCGGTTTCCACCTCATCAATGTTCGTGAGGGGTCCTTGGTATCCGAGGGAGCGGAAGTGGTCTCGGATTTGCTGTTCGAGGTTGCGGACGTAGGAACGGACCTCGCGGGGGAGGTTTTCCCTGGCAATGTGGGAGCGGGGGGATTCGGAGGGGGGACGTTCGGACATAATGGATCTTCTCTCTCCGCGGCTGGCGCGTGAGCGTCAAAGATTGTAGCGGAGGTCTTTAGACCTCCATCCGAGGGTGTGGGCGACT